>NZ_JBYKYF010000399.1:0-2309 GCF_057736855.1 Sporomusa sp. | reverse complement strand
TGCCGACACGAGGATTTTCAGTCCTCTGCTCTACCGACTGAGCTACCGAGGCATATTTCTGTTAAACAAATCATTCAGGTTCTCATTTCGCCGACCGGCTCACGAGAACCTGGTTTGCAAGCTTGGCGACCCTGAACGGATTTGAACCGTCGATCTCCGCCGTGACAGGGCGGCATGTTAGACCGCTACACCACAGGGCCACTAACAATCGCATATTAAAGTATATATCATTTTTGCATAAATGTCAATACTTCAAATCAAAGAATTTATACCAAATAAGTCACTGCAATATATATTATTATATTGCCATACGATGACTAAGTCAAGTAGTTTTACTAAACAGTACTATCCTGCCAAAACTTTATTTATTGTTTCCTCTACTTGCTCAGGATCAAAGGGTTTAATAATAAAGCTTGATGCACCTGCTTTGATAGCTTCAGTAATAATACTTCGCTGACCAATGGCCGTTACCATAATAATCCGCGCCAGCGGATCCTCTTCATGAATATGTTTAACTGCCTGGATTCCATCCATAATCGGCATGGTAATATCCATAGTCACCAGATCAGGTTTATATTGACGGTATAATTGAACTGCATGCTTACCATCACCAGCTTCAGCAACTATTTCGTGCCCTTTTTCGGTAAGCATTTTTTTTAATATCATCCGCATAAACGCAGAATCATCACAGATTAGAATTCTCGACATGGTAGTTTACCTCCGTTGTTGCACAAGCTAATTAAGTTGCACTTGTTAATTTACTTACATTGTCAAGAGTTGAAACTAACTTATCCTGTATCCGCATCTCAAGCTCAGGTAATGTTTTGGCGTCAAAATCATATGTCATAACGGGTATTCGCCTTGTACGAATCTCGCCAAAAAATTCGTCACGATATATATTGTAATTTATTGTTAAATTACTTTCGGTCGTAAAATTGCTATAGTCTATTATAACATACGTACCATTTAATACTTTAAGCGGTTCATGCGGGCTTATAAAAAGTTCAAATCCTGATAACTGCTTAGGTAACTTCGCAATATATGGCCATTCAGAAATTTTCTTTTCTTTAAAGCGTACACATAAAGAGGCCGGATCAAAATATGCCAAACCTTTTATAGTTTTTTCCATTCGGTTTACCAAAAGATTTTCTAATACTGCTAAATCACCAGTAATATAATTAATATCGCAGTATTCCATCAATCCCACTACTATACGGGCCAAAAAATCCTTGGTCGCGTGGTCATACATAATAGTAAAGCTGCGCCGTGTTGATGGATTATTATAAGTAAAAATGCGGTACTGGGAACCACAAATCATTAATTCATTAATCAAGGTGAATCCATATATTTCATTAGGAAGCTTTTTTAAATATTCCCAACTAGCTACTTGTTCGATAATTTTTTGCATCAGTAAATCATCTCCTAAAATATTATGATTATTATTCTTGGCTGTAGTCAAAAAACCTGCCTACTCTGTAACCAAAATGCAAAATCCGAATACTATAAAAGTAGCTCCTACGGGAACATTGACAATATGTAAGGAGGGAAACCATATGGTACAACGTTGGGGCAAACTGGTGTCGGTATTACTTGTACTTACCTTATTACTTACTGCCTGCAGCCAGGCGCCTGTTACCCAAGTAAATCATCCTAAAGAACCTATTTGGGCTTCCGGCTTAACAGCATTACCCCAAGAAACGGTAGTAAAAGTCGGCATGAAACAGGTGGTTTCTGATGCCGGTATTCTTATTGGCATGGCCAAAGGCTATTATCAAGATCTTGGTATCAGGATTGAAGCCGTACAATTCAATACAGGACAGGAAATGATCAATCAATTAGCCGCAGGCCAGTTAGATGTTGGCGCAACAGTCACAGCATCAGGGCTCTTGAATGCTATGTCGCGCGACATACCAGTAAAAATTGTCGCCGACAAAGGCATCAATGTTCCTGGGCAAGGTTACTATCGTTTGATAGTAAGAAAAGATCTTGCTGACGGCATTAAAGACTATGCTGACTTGCGCGGTAGAAAAATTGCCGTAGTTGGTACCGCTTCACTTGATGAAATATGTCTTGACAGAGTTCTAGCCAAAGGCGGTTTGTCCACCAACGACATTGATTTGCAGGTAATTCGCGCTTTCCCTGATATACTTGTTTCACTAGGCAATAAAAGCATCGATGCCGCTATGGTAATTGAGCCCTTCGTAACTCAAAGTATTGAAAAAGGCATTGCTGATCCCTGGAAAGATCCATCTGAATATGACCCCGAGGCACAAATCGCCTTATTAGTATATGGCACAAGCATGACAACA
>NZ_JBYKYF010000035.1:6224-15728 GCF_057736855.1 Sporomusa sp. | reverse complement strand
AGTAACTGATTGCAGTTTTTTCTATTTGGGGGCTGTCTTAACGCGACAGCCCCTTTTTAATAATTTTAGTAGGTTTCAACAAATACTTCAAAGTATGCTTGCGGATGAGCACAGGCCGGGCATAACTCGGGGGCTTGCTCGCCTGTATGGATATGGCCACAGTTGTTACATTTCCATTGAACAACTGTCGGCTTTTTGAAGACAGTACCTTCTACAAGGTTGTTATACAGTTTTTTGAATCTAGTTTCATGGTGTTTTTCTACTGCAGCAATATTCCTGAAAACAGTAGCAATGGCCGGGAAGCCTTCTTGGTCGGCAACATCAGCAAATGCAGGATACAGTTCAGTCCATTCTTCATTTTCTCCTTCGGCAGCAGCTTTCAGATTGGCTTTGGTGTCACCCAGAGCCACAGGATAGTCGGCCTGGATATGAACCATTTCACCGTTCAAGCTTTCAACTAAAAACTTAAAGAACCGCTTAGCATGTTCTTTTTCGTTCTCGGCAGTTTCGGTAAATATATTGGAGATTTGTACATAGCCTTCTTTTTTGGCTGTGGATGCATAATAGGTGTAACGGGTTCTAGCCTGTGATTCACCAGCAAATGCTTTCATTAGATTCTCGGCAGTTTTGGTTCCTTTTAATGATTTCATCGTATAACCTCCTCCGATAATGTAGAAAATTGCCAGAAAGTCCGCTTAATGGCACTCTTCTAAATATAACATGTACTACAAATTTGGAGGAAAATCCTTCTATCGGGGTCAAAAATGGTTGGTAGGCGATTTTTTTTGTAGTAAAACATAAAGTTATACGTGTATTTTGATGTTTTTTGTCGGCACGGTACCCCAGGTGTCAATTAGGCATGTAAGAATAAACACGACAATGATCAATGGAATATTTTTTCAATAAAGTATTGCGTTGCCAGCCGGAATACGTTATAATTGTAACAAATACCGATCCGAAGGTCGGGGCTGCGTTATATGTAATGGATTATCCCAAAAGATGAATAGGTGAGACATATCCACGAAGGGTAACAGGACTAATACTGTCCTAGCCTTCGTGGTTTTTTGTTATCGGGGGAGGAGATATAAAACCGCATTTTGATTTTTCTAAAAAAACAACTGCCCAAAAGGAGAGATTGTTATGTTGGAACAACGAATTGAAGCCTACTGGGATAGGCGTGCGGATAGTTATAACGAAGTTGTAAAAAAGGAATTGGCCTGCCAGAAAAAAGCGTCCTGGGAAGCATTGTTGCGCAAGTATGCCGGAGAACAGGAAAATCTCCAGGTATTGGATGTGGGAACAGGGCCGGGGTTCTTTGCCATTTTGCTGGCCGGACTTAACTATTCGGTTACCGCTATTGACAAGTGCGAAGAAATGTTGAAACAAGCCCGCAAAAATGCAATATTAGCTGGCAAAAATATAAAATTTTTGAAAAGCGATGCCCATGATGTTGATCTGCCTGAAGAGAGTCTGGATTTGATTGTGTCCCGTAACGTGACATGGTTACTGCCTAATCCGCTGGAAACCTATCAAGCCTGGTATCGGTTGTTAAAACCAGCAGGCAAGGTGTTGGTTTTTGATGCCAACTGGCATTTGCACCTGACAGATCCGGCGCTACAGGCTGAACATGATGCGTATTTGCAGTTAGCCATCGAAAAAGGATATAAGCAAAATATTTCGCCAGAGCAGCAAAAAGAAAACGAAGCCATCGCCCGCAAACTACCCTTGACATATGAAAAACGTCCTTTATGGGATGCGCAGGCGTTTCGTCAATGTGGTTTCCGGCAGGTTGTGATAGAGGATAATATCAATCACCTAGTTTACGATGAAATTGAGCAACTTTTGTATACGCCTACTCCCATGTTTGCTGTTTGTGCTACCAAATAACGGTATGTGAAGGCGCAAAAGAAGGGAAGAAACACGTGTGCCGGTAAATTTTCTTATTCAGCGAGGCATTTCTTTTGTCGTTGTATTATTTGGCATTTCGCTGGTTACTTTTGGTCTGATGGCATTGGTGCCAGGGGATACGCCGGAAATGGTACTGATCTCTATTGGGGTGGAAGCGCCGCCGGAGGCTGTGGAAGCACTGCGGCAGCAATTAAAGCTTGATGACCCGGTGCATATGCAGTACGGACGCTGGCTGTTTCAGGTGCTTCAGTTGGATTTGGGCCTATCCTACCGGACAGGGTTGCCGGTTGTGCATGAACTTGGTAATCGGCTGACAGCTACTGTACAACTGGCTTTGGCTTCCTTGGTGTTTGCTCTGGTATTTGCTGTGCCACTGGGGATTCTTACGGCACTTTATCCCAGGAGCTGGCTTGATATTGTGGGGCGGATCGCTGTGCTGGCTGGTTCATCTATTCCTAATTTCTGGCTTGGCTTATTGTTGGCTTATCTATTTGGTGTCAAATTGCAGTGGCTGCCGCTCTCGGGATCAGGCAGCCCCGACGGGCTGGTGTTGCCGGCAGCTACCCTAGGTTTTGGTATGGCGGCGGCGTATACCCGGCTGCTGCGTGGCAGTATGCTGGATGCTTTATCCCAGGGCTTTATCCAGGTGGGCAAAGCCAAAGGACTTAAGGCAAAATGGCTTATCGGGCGGCATGCCTTTCGATATGCATTGTTGCCGGTAGTAACTTGGTTTGGTATGAGTATTGGGCATTTATTAGGCGGCAGTGTCGTTGTGGAAACGCTATTTTCTTGGCCTGGACTGGGAAGGTTTGTCGTGGAAAGCATCCAGGGCCGTGACTACCCGGTGATTCAGGGGTATGTCCTTTTTTCGGCTTTGACAATTGTAGCGATCAATTTTCTGGTCGATTGTCTTTATTCTTACCTTGATCCGCGTATCCGCTTAGGAGGTGGACAAGGACAGTGAGACATACCATTTGGCGTTTATATTGGCAGCGGTTACAGCATGACAAAGCAGGTATCTTGGGATTGCTTGGCCTGTTGGTTTTTGTTAGTGTTGCACTAGCAGCGCCTTATGTAAGTATGCATGATCCGCAAACCGTACAGTTGGGGGTAAAGCTGCAGGAGCCTTGCAGGCAATATCCGTTTGGTACCGATCATCTTGGACGCTGCATTTTCAGCCGGGTGGTGTATGGTTCGCAGGTTTCCCTGGCGTCGGCAAGTATTGTACTTGTAAGTGTGCTGGCCATAAGTCTGCCAATAGGGATGATTGCCGGCTATGCCGGGGGAATGGTTGATCAAATCTTTATGCGAATTGTAGACACGATACTAGCTTTTCCTACGCTGATTTTAGCATTGGCTATTGCTGGCTTTCTCGGTTCCGGTCTGGTTAATGTCATGCTGGCGCTGGCGGCTGTTTGGTGGGTCAGTTATGCCCGTATTGTGCGGGGACTGACTCTGGCAGTCAAGGAAAAAGAGTTTGTCATGGCTGCCAAAGCATCAGGCGCTAAGACGCTGTCGATTTTACATCATCATATCTTGCCCCATGTCCTGCCAACCGTTATTGTACTGGTCACTCTGGATATGGGAAAACTCATTATGGCACTAGCCGGATTTTCTTTTCTGGGACTTGGGGCTCAGCCGCCGATACCGGAATGGGGAAGCATGCTCAATGACGGCAGGCCATATTTTCAGGCAGCACCGCATGTCATGCTATTTCCAGGACTGGCGATTGCATTAGTTGTATTATCCTGCAATCTTTTGGGGGATGCGCTCCGGGATGCGCTTACTCCGCAAGGGACATCACAGACAGAGTAAGTACAGGGAAAGGATACAAGTATGGCACTGGCTGTTAAAGACTTGCGAACCTATTATTTTCAATCTGACAAAGTGATACGAGCCGTTGACGGGGTAAGTTTTTCTGTGTTGCCGGAAAAAACATTATGTTTAGTTGGCGAAAGTGGCTGCGGAAAATCGACAGTGGCTTTGTCATTATTAGGGCTTATTGAGCCGCCGGGAAAAATTATAACTGGTCAGATTAGTCTGGATGGGCGTGAACTCTTATCGATGTCGGCGGAAGAACTGCGGCTGATACGTGGCCAGGAAATTTCTGCCATTTTTCAAAATACGCGTTATTCCTTACATCCCTCACTGACCATTGGAATGCAATTGGTAGAAACCGTATTGTCACATACTGCAACAACCAAATCTGCTGCCATGGAAATGGCCATGGATATGCTTGCGCGTGTCCGGCTGCCAGAGCCCGCAAAGCTGTTTAACCGCTATCCTTTTGAACTCAGCGGCGGAATGCATCAGCGGGTGATGATTGCCATGGCACTGTTACTCCGACCCCGGTATTTGATTGCTGATGAGCCGACCTCAGCGTTGGATATTACTACTCAAATCCATATTCTTGATGAATTAATGGAGCTAAAAGAACAATATGGCGCAGGTATGCTGTTCATTACCCATGATCTGGCCGTGGTGGCCGAGATTGCCGATGAAGTGGCAGTTATGAAACAAGGCAGGATAGTGGAGTTTGGTTCTGTCAGCGAAGTGTTTCAAAACCCTGTACACCCCTATACCAAACAGTTGTTACAAGCATTTTAACCATGGGCGTTTTAGGAGGTGAGCGGACATGAGTCAGCCTTTATTAGTGGCAACTGATTTGAAAAAACATTATATAGTCAAGGATTCTTTTTTTGCCGGAAAAAAGGTGCTGCCGGCGGTAGAAAATGTCTCCCTGCACGTTGAACGTAAAGAGACGCTAGGGATTGTGGGGGAGAGCGGCTGCGGCAAAAGCACGCTGGCGCGTTGTCTGATGAGTCTGGAAAGGCCGATAAGCGGACACATTCAGTTTGACGGTGTGGAGATGACTACTGCTAAGCAGGAAGTGATCCGGCAACTAAGGCGTAAGCTGCAGATGGTGTTTCAAGACCCTTATGCAGCGCTTAACCCGTTCCGGACGGTGGGCGATAGTATTGCTGAGCCGCTTATCCATTACAACATCGGTAACCGGCGTGAACAGCAGGAGAAAGTAGACTGGCTGCTCACGGTGGTAGGGCTTAAGACAGAATACAAAGCCCGTTATCCGCATCAATTCAGTGGCGGTCAGCTGCAGCGCATTAATATTGCCCGCGCCCTGGCGCTGAACCCGGCCCTGGTGGTATGCGACGAGGCGGTGTCCAATTTAGATAGTATTGTTAAAGCGCAAATTGTAGACCTCCTCATACAGCTTCAGACAGAATATAACATATCGTATATTTTTATTAGCCATGATCTGAATGTGGTCAAACGAATAGCCAACCGTGTGGCTGTGATGTTGGGCGGAAGGATTGTCGAAGTCTTACCTGCCCAGGATTTAGATAATGCTATTCATCCGTATACCCGTTATCTGCTGTCTGCTACGCTGTCCGGCGATCCTGCCAGGCGGAGGCAGCGAAGTCAACGTATTCGCCTGCGTGAGGCGGCAGGCGGTTATACCGACCGTATAGCCGGCTGCGCTCTACAGCACTGCTGTCCTGTCTTTTGCGAACAGTGCCGTATACAGGAACCGTTGCTAAAAACCATTGGCTCGATACATCAGGTTGCCTGTCATTTGGTCGGTTAAAGGAGGAAATAGGTTGTTACCTACAACGATAAAAAAGAGACTTTGTCTTTTGGTGCTGCTACTATTTGCGGTAACAGTGCTGGCAGGGTGCGGCGGCAGGCCGGCCACAGCTCCGGCCCATACTACCCTTAAGGTAGGCTGGGATTTTGAAATGCCTATTTCTGATCCGGTTAAGTCTGGATATTTTCTTATTCGGAGTGGCATTATGGAAACTTTGGTTGATGTGGATTTTGACGGTAACCTTGTACCCGGTTTGGCGCTGGCGTGGCAGCCGATAGACTCTACTACCTGGAAGTTTACGCTGCGGCCAAATGTTATATTTCATGATGGTTCAGTTATGACAGCTAAGAGTGTTAAACAGGTTGTGGAACGGTTTGCGCACACTGTCAAAACCATCCCCTTGCAGTCAATCGAGATTTTATCCGACCATGAGTTGATTATAAAAACCAAAACCCCTGTAGTGGCACTTCCAGCCTATTTGGCTACCCCCGAGTCAGCAATATATGGCGAGAATGCTATGAAAGACGGCAAGTTTACCAACCTGATCGGCACAGGGCCATATAAATTTGTGAAAGTGGAGCAGGACAGGAGTATTGTGACCGAGGGGTTTGCCGACTATTGGAAGGGAGCCCCTAAGATTAAACAGGTTATCAACCGCCACTACCCGGATGCACAAACCCGCTTTATGGCATTGCAGTCCGGTGAGGTTGATTTTATCCGCAATGTTCTCCCAGCAAATGTTAAGCTGCTGCAGGGAAATGCCAACTACCATGTGGAAGTTAACCCTGTGGGACGGGTGAGGGTAATCTACTTTAATACTGAAAAAGGCGGACTGGCTGAGCGCGATGTTCGGTTAGCAATACATTACGCACTTGACCGTGAGGCTATCGTTAAAGATGTTCTGGAGGGGATTGGCAAACCGGCGGCAGGGATGTTTCCGCCGAATTTACCCTGGGGTCATCCTGCTATTAAAGCCAGCGAGCATTCAATCATCAAAGCTAAGGAATTGTTAGATCAGGCTGGCTGGGTGGACAATGGCAGTGGCGTGAGAGAAAAACAAGGTAAAAAACTGGAGTTTACGCTGCTGACCTATAGCAGCCGCCCGGAACTTCCCAATATCGCCCAGGTGGTCCAAGCACAACTTGCCGCTGTAGGCATCAAACTAAATCTCAAGGTAGTCGACATCGGTGCTGCCGAACAAGCTATGGTGTCCAAGAATTTTGATATGGTACTGGTGGCCCGTGGCCTTGCCTTCACGCCAGACCCCTCAATTGCTTTTGAGGATTTCCGCACGACCAGCAAGTCAAAATACCGGCCCAATTATGTGAACAAGGAAATGGATAGTTTGTTAGAAGGCGCATTGATTGAACCTGATCAGGCGAAACGCCAGGATGCATATAACCGTGTGCAGGAAATCATTGAACAGGAAATCCCTGCCGTTTTCTTGAATTATTATGTACATGCAGATGCTTTTAAGAAAACCTTGCAGAATTACCGAATTCATCCGACTGAGGCTCATGTATTAACCGGGGATTTACAATTTCAGTAATTAATTGGTGAAAAATGGAGGCGACGCGTATGGTGCAGCAGGGCAAGCTGTATGATGTAGTCACTATATGAAGACGCGTACTATTCCGGTTTGTCCTGACAGAGAAATAGGCGGCAATGTGCCGCTTTTCTTTACTGCTTGGCAGTAGGAGCAGATTAGCCAATAACAGGAGGTATATTTCACATATTATGCTCGACATAAACATAACAGCCGCTTTATCAGACGTCTTTGCCATGTGGAAAATCGCATTACCAGCCATGCTTGTGGGGTGCTACTGCGGTGTGGTATTGCGAACCGGAAAATTTTTTGCCCTGTTTAGCAAAGTCACGCGGCCGATGACTTTGCTAGGAAAACTTCCTGAAGCACTGGGACCGTTTTTTATGCTGTGTCTGTTAAACCGGTTTGCTGCGAATGCCATGTTAGCCGATTTTGGCAAGAATGGTGTGATCAGTAGAAACACGTTAATGGCAGTTTACTTAATGGGGTCATTGCCGACAGGTATTTACTTTTCTATTTTCTATTTTAGTCCGGTTCTGATTACTGCGCTGGGATGGAATCTGGGGATGACGTTTTTTGCAATCAATATTGGGATAAGCACGCTGGTTACGATCAGTGGTTTTGTTTGGAACCGATTATTAGTAAAGCAGACTGTCAAGCGGCAACAGTTAGACTGGCAGGAGGGTTGTTCAACTGGCGCTGATAAGACCGACTTGGTGGCGGCTGCTAAAAAAGCATTTACGCAGTTTTGGGATATTGCCAAAGTGTTTGTTCCTATTACGCTAGCCTTTGGTATTTTGATGCAAACTTCAGTTGTCAAAGAGGTTATCGCTGGTCTGGAGCCTTTTTTGCGTTCATGTAATCTTACTGCAGCCGGAGTATTGGTTATTATTGCCGGGATACCCACCATGATGGCGGCCATTGGGGTTGCGGGAACACTGCTTACCAGCGGTGCACTGGCCCAGGCTGACGTGATATTTGTGCTTTTGGTGGCTTCATTTGTTCATAATGTCTATTATGCAGTTTCGCAGGTATTGCCGGCCAATCTCTCGATTTTTGGTGCTAAAACAGGAGCGGTTGTCACCGCTGTGGGGACAGGAGTTTATCTTGGGATGGTGGCGGCAGGGGCCGGAGTAGCTCTGTATCTAAAAGGAATGTAAACGATAAACGGCAGCAAGCCAATCGTTTGGTTAGTGTCGTTTAATATCCTAGATGCTGCTGAAACGTGTCCGAAAAATCATTCTGGATAACTGCTTATTGCTTAATAAAAAAAGTGTCGCAACTGCTTGATAACGCATTTGCAACACTTTTCTCACATTAATATAAGGCACTATAAGTGGGATCAAAAATTTTTAGTTTTTGTTACAAGCCTTTTTCGACATTTCTACTGCGTCGTAGGCGTTTTTACAATACCCATCAGCTCCGCACCATTGGGCAACATTAGGATCAACCGGCCCTCCGCCTACGAGAACAGTTGCATGGGTACCAGTAGCTTTTACTGCCGCTACTGTTTCTTTCATCGTATCAAACGCAGTGGTTAATAAGCAGAACATGCCAACTACGTCAGGTTTATGGGTTTTTACGGCTTCAACAAAAGTTTCAATCGGAGTGTCAACGCCAATATCCACTACCTTAAAGCCGTTGCAGCTTAAAATGGTAGAAACAATGTTTTTGCCAATATCATGGATATCGTCTTTTACGGTACCCAAAACGATAGTGCCGAGTGTTTGGTTATTTCCATCAGCGGTAAGGGCAGAGCCTAACAGTTGCGCTGCGTTGGAGAAAACATCTGCAGACATAATTAGTTCAGATAAATAGTAATCACCGGCTTCATACAATTTGCCTACGCCTTCCATGCCTTCCTGCAATTGTTTAAGAATTTCAAGCGCCGATACACCAGCTGCGAGTTGCTCTTTGACCCCTGAAATGACTAAATCTTCCTCTAAGTCAATTACTGCTTTTACTAAATCAATGGTACCCATTATGCATTCCTCCAATTCTATTGATATAGATGCCTGATTTACATGGATTGCAACCGTATGGCCTATGATTCGTAAAGTCCTTTTCTATGAGCCTTAAGATAATTTTTGCAATACTTGTCATTACCCAATAATGCTTGTCCTGCATAAATTACGCCCATCATGGCCTTGTCTGTCGGATTTAATATATAGCTGTCCATTCCCATTGTCATGGTTTGGACTGCGAAAATACGGTTAAGTACAGCGCGGTTAGGGAGTCCGTAGGATATATTGCTCAAACCGCAGGTAAGATGTACTGCAGGGTATTTGTTCTTAATGGCATAAATAGCATCCAATACGGATTTACCATATTTATCATTGGTGCTTAATGGTTTGATCAGGGGATCAATATAGATATCGTCCTGCTGAACACCTTCGTTCTCCAGATCATCAATCAGCTTGCTGGCAATACGCAAGCGGTCTTC
>NZ_JBYKYF010000035.1:4222-6214 GCF_057736855.1 Sporomusa sp. | reverse complement strand
TTCAGCAGTTTCCGGCATACCGGCGTCTTCAATACAGAGAGCCACAATTTTAGCGTCAAACTCTTTTACGAGCGGCAAAACAGCGTTAAAACGCTTTGTTTCAGCAGTTGTGGAATTAATCATCCGTTTGCCTTTTGTCGTCTTAGCGAGGATTAACCCGGCTCTCAGGGCATTTTCATCCGGGCTGTCAATACAGAGAGGCAGGTCGGTAACCTCCTGGATGGTATTGACCAGCCATTCCATGCATTCAATCTCCTGGCCAACCATATTGCCGCAGTTTACATCCAGATAATTGGCGCCGGCAGCTTCCTGTTGGCGGGCGATTTCTTGAATATAAGCCGCATTCCTGGTTTCAACTGCTTCGCGAATTGCTTTGCGGCTGGTGTTAATAAGTTCTCCAATGATTAACATTTATCTTATCTCCCTTAACCAAGAATGAATTAGATAAGGATATCTTTTTTATTAATAGAAGAACTCAAGTTTCATCATATAAGTCTTGTCTAAGCGGTCAGACGGTAAATTGGTCAAGCTTCTATTTTTAATTTTAAAGTCTTGATATTCAAGCGATAACAGAACATTTTTGGCAATTACGTTTTGATATGCTAAGAATAATACTTTGGCGTTATCAGTTCCATGAGTAAAGACGTTATATGGCTGTTTGGGGTCGGCTACGGCTGTAACGTCAAATGCGCCTGCACCGCTGGGAATGGTACCTGCGTCAATACTGCGGTAAGATACCATCCAGGCATTTGTCCCGACTTTGGCGGGATTAACCAGATTTACAGCAGGGTATAGAACATCTGGACCTTGGCTATTGCTGACCTGTACAGCCCAACCTTTGGGATGTTTAGGCAAGTCGACTACGTCGTCCAGAGTTGTGCTTACATAGTCTCCTAACAGTGTGTATTTGCCAAATTTATATTTTATCCCCATCGTCCATCCTTGGGAACTGTCAAAACTTCCTTTATTAGTGTTAAGGATTCCAGTCCCGGACGGATTGCTGGTTCCTTCCACATCAGCCACATAATAACCGGCTTTGAGATTAAAATTATCAGCCAGTTTGAAATCGAGTTCGCCTGTAGTTAATTGCTTAGCACCATTGTCATCAGCGGATTTTATATTCCCGGTCCAACCGCGAAAATTTACGTCACCCCATTTTTTATTAATATACAGGCCATCAACATTGCCGGCTTTGCCAAAGATACCATTGGTATAAAAATCTAAGGCAGAGCGGCCAACACGAATATTGTCAAACCCGAAAGTGTCTTTGGTGCTTACGGTCATTAAATCAAGACAGACATCAGAACCGGTGGAAGACTCGGTATTGCCAAATTTGTTGCTGGTGCTGGTAACAATACGTCCTGCCCAGCTAATATTGTCATTTATATTACCCCAGAATTTGAAGCGTTGGCGAAAATCGAACTGGTCTGAACCCCGCAATTTTTTGCCATCCCGATTTGAATCATTTTGCACAATGCGCATACGGGTTTCGCCGCCAACCCATGTATTGGTCTTTTTTTCCACTTTAGTCATTCTGACGCCAAGCCGGTTTAACTCAGCCGCGAATTCAGAGGATAATTTATCAATTATCTCTTTATTGTTTTCGTCGGCAGTTTCGAATTTTTCCATAGCCTTGGCAGTAATAAAGGCAAATTCATAACGGCTTATGGTTCTATCTCCTTTAAACGAGTTGTCTCCATAGCCATCGACAATTCCGGCCTGCGCAAGTTTTTTTACAGCGTCGTAAGCCCAGTGGCCTGCCGGTACATCACTAAAGGATTGTTCTGAGGCTGCATAAACCGGCATAGTAGGTAAGACGGGAGTTCCTGCCATTGTAATACTCATTAACGCCAATGGTAAGATAGCCAGCCATTTTTTAGCTGTTTTATTCATGGTATACTCCTCCTTAAAACAATTAAATACACGCTGCTGAATGTGAGAGTTGTCATTACGCTACTAGATAGCCTTTTCTTCCATTTTGAGCATGGAAAC
>NZ_JBYKYF010000035.1:3909-4212 GCF_057736855.1 Sporomusa sp. | reverse complement strand
AATTAAGCCTGTCAACGAACCGGCTGCAATGATATACCAGGTTGAGGAAAAACTGCCTGTAGTATCGATTGCCCAGCCGATCACCATCGGAGAAATCATAGCGGCAATTTGGTAAATAAAGTTAGTTGTGCCGATGGCTGTTGCGGCCCAGGCTTTGCCAGCGACATCGGTAACCAGGATATTTAATGGTGAATTAACAAGATAGGAAACATAACCGAGAAGGAACGCCATGATCATCAGCACTGCATAGGATTGCAGGTATCCGAAAATAATGGTGAGCGGAATTTGGATTAAAAAAGACCA
>NZ_JBYKYF010000035.1:0-3899 GCF_057736855.1 Sporomusa sp. | reverse complement strand
AAACAAGTCTGCGCAAATTGCCTAATTTTTTGGCCAAAAAGGCGGATGACGGCGGTGCTAAGACGCCTCCAATGCCATAGGCAACCATGATCATGCCACCGGCTTTGGCAGAAAAGCCTAGTTGTTTAAAATAGGCATTTGCCCATGTTGCCAGGCCAATTTCGGCCCACATCAGGCTAAATCCCATTGCGGCAAGTATCAGCAGGTTTTTGGTCGTAAATACAACCTTCAGGCCGCCAAACGGGTTACCGCTGCTTTTTACACTGTTATCCGCAGTACGGACAAAACAGGCAACCAATATGCCGAGCGCAATACTAGCTAAGCCAAACACTTTCATGACACCTTGCCAACCCAGCGCCTGGTTGATTACTGGTACCAAAAAATTCGGTAACAATAGTCCCAGCGATGGTGCGGCCATGAGCAAACCCCAGGCGATTGCCCGCTCGTTGGCAGGAAACCACTCGGTGAGTGCGCGGGAAGCTGCTGACATAACTGCACCAGCGCCAAGTCCCATGGCAAACCGTAACCAAAATCCTTGGTTATAGTCGGTCATAAATTGCATTAAAAACAGCATAACTCCCGGGATAAGTAAACCTCCCGTCAGTATCCAGCGAGGCCCGAGGCGGTCTGACAAAACGCCTGACGGCACTTGGGTTATGATATAGCCGAAATAGAAGGCTGTCATAAAAGAGCCGGCCTGTGCCGCAGTAAAATTAAATATTGGACTTACTACTGGAATGAGTGGCGGCCAACTGAAACGGGACATAAAGGTAAACGTAAAACTTGCAAATGCCAGTAGCAGGATGATCCAACGAAAACTTTTGGCTGACGAAGCTTCATTTTGCATATTGATCGTACTCATATATTCACCTTGCTTTCAGGAAAATTCCAATATGTTTGTCAAGGCACTCCTATATCATAGTAAGGTATCATGGCAGAGGAATGAAGGATAATCCCATTCCTCTGCTATGATTATGGAATCAACGTTAAAATACCCAACTCCATAACCAGTTAAAGGCCATACCCTCGAGGGTTTCCCAAGGCTTGCGGATTAAAGCTTCATCTCCTGTAATGCCGCCCAGTTCGCCCTTTTTTACCTCCCAAGGTGTAAGCACCTGTTGCTGGCCTAATCCGGGTATTTCACTGCTGACTGGCAATGGTGGCAGCGGCTTGGGTTTGAGGTTCTTGTCATACCAGCCATATTTCATGACAGCATCAACCATGGCCCGTACGTTTTCGGGTTTGGCATTTGCCGGCAGATAACAGCCGCCGCCCATAATATAGCCGCCGTCTTTACCAACCTTTTCACACAAGAGCTTGACTCTGGCATCAATTTCGTCAGGTGAACCAAGAATAAACATCCGGCTTGGAATACCACCTGCAATACACATATGATGGCCGAAGTCCTCTTTCGCTTTAAAGATATCGCCCTGATCATCAATGTCGCAAAGTACCGATCCTTTTGGCAGTTCCAACATATGATGCCAATGTTTGCCCCAATCGCCTTCCATGTACAATCTGATTTTATAGCCGGCAGCTATAATCATTTCCATAGTTTTCTTGAAGGAAGGCCAGTAGAAGGTATCAAACTGTTTCGGCGACATAAATGTTGGTTTATGAGTAGGCACAAATATTGGATACCGGCGCAGCGGATCAGCCGTCGATAACGCAACCCGGGCCATAATCGGTGCTAATACATCGCAAGCCTCCAAAACCTTGTCAGGCTGGCGGCGGATATCGCGAAGGATTCCGGTTAAACCGCGCAACACGTCACCAAGTGCGTCAAACGGAGCCAGGAAAGCACCTACCATCGGTTGCGGCATACCGCATTGATTTTGTAATTGAATGGATCTGTTGCGCATAATCTCAGCATATATGCTCTGCGCCATTCCGGCTTTAAGGAAGGCAAAATGGGAACGGGCAGATCCTTTTTCCATTTCGCTGAAGATTCTTGGGAAAAACCTCTCCAGCATGAATTGTCCTGGGTTGGAAATTAGCAAATCATATTCATCGGCAAGCATATATTCTGCTTCGCAAAATTGAATAGCAACATGTGGCTCTAAATCACGGCCAGGGAATTTATAGGTTTTAGCGCCTAAAGCATCATGTAGCGGCGCCCAAAAGCGGTTATTGCGCAATACGTCAAACTCAGGAAAATCACGGACAAAAGCCAGTTCGCTTTGCAACCATTTTTCGGGATCATAAATCACTTCCGGATTGCTGGCGGTATAGGTTTCTGCAAAGTTATTACTACCAATGCCAATGGGAATCCGGTCAACCGGTTCTAATGCCATGGCGGCTTGATATCTGCCTAGGCGTTGTTCAAAAAGTTCATTTAGTTCTATGCTCATTTCAACATGGCTCCTTTCTTACAGTGATAGATTTTGTAACCTCATAATTTTGAGAAAAATGCGATCGCAATTAAATTCTAAGACAATTGTGAATAATTAGTCAAATTCTTAAAATTCAATACCTGTATTCCGATTTTGAATTAATAGTGACATTTAATGTTCAGTTGTTTTGCCATAATTATAAGATTTGTAGTAAAATTAAAATAAAATAGAAATACATAGTATTGGAGATAGTGATATGGATATTAGGCATTTAACCGCATTCGTTACTGCAGCTAAAAGTCTAAGTATCACCGAAGCCGCAAAACGGCTTTATATTTCACAATCATCCTTAAGTAAGCAGATTTCTGAACTAGAAGAAACCATTGGGGTAAAGCTGTTTATTCGCCATTACCGCTCGTTGGAATTGACAGCAGCCGGCAAATATTTGCTTAAAGAGGGTGATAGCCTTATTCAAAAAGTGAATGAGATTTTGGATAACACCCGCGAAGTACAGCGCGGTTTACGTGGAATCATCAAAGTTGGTTGTTTTACCAGCCAATTGCCTTTTATGCCTGATGTTTTAAAAAAATTCTATACACTCTATCCGCAGATTAAAGTGGATATTCAAATATATCCCTTGAAAACGATTGAAGAATTATTGATGCAAAATGAAATTGATTTGGGAATTATCAGTCAACTGGGAAACCAGTTAGAATATCGCCTGTTCTGTTCGCAATTTATTTGTCGACAGCCTTTGGTTTTTGTGTTGCCTGCCGATCATCCGTTAGCGGGAGAAACGGCTATTACGCCATCTCTGTTAGCAAATGAGTCTTTTATGGTGCTTTCGCAAGAGGAACCGCAAGATGGGGTGAACTGGCTTATCCAATTATGCCAGAGGTATGGATTTACGCCACAAATTGCCGTTAAATCCAATCATTTTGAAAGCATACTGTGGCAAGTGGGAGCCGGAATGGGAGTTTCCTTTACCGCCAAGCATCCAAAAATTTCAATGCCTGAAAGTGTTTCTATCGTAGATATTTTAGATGAAGATGCTTTTCGCAACACACTTGCTATTTGGAAACACACAAACTCCAATCCGTCCATACCGCTATTTTTGAAAGCCATTACAACAATTGTGACTATATAACTAAAAAATAATATCCATGGCTTCGGCTTGAAGGGGAGTTCCAACTGAGGTTGTAATGCGTCTAACAAGTAAGACATTAAAAACAAAACAAGCAATCTAACTTATGTTGTGGTTAGATTGCTTGTTTTGTTTTTAGGAGAGGTCGTCAGTATTATGTAAAATGAAATTTCTGAATAATAATTTTGAAATTTAAGAATTTGACGAATTGTGCGACGAATACGTAGGATTAAATTAATATTACTTTACTTGCGTTAATATTAATTTACTTGCGAGGAGGTTATAGGATGAACGCCGATAAAAACATTAGCTCCTATCGTTGGGTAATTCTTGCACTTGTAGTAGTATGTTTTGGTGCTACCTTCGTTACTCGTTTTACTTGGCCACCCCTGATAACCACTGTTGCTCCTGTACTGAAATTG
>NZ_JBYKYF010000398.1:2066-2318 GCF_057736855.1 Sporomusa sp. | reverse complement strand
TAAAATCAAACTTAAATTAGCACCATAATTTTTGCATTGGACTCCAATAGGCTGATATAAATCATCTACTCCATATATATCAACGCCATATTGCGGTTGCCCTTGGCGTCCATGTCTAAATAAATCACTTGTATTCCATCTTGATTTTAGTGCATCTAATGTAATTTCTTCAAACTCATCCCAACTCTTAGGTGTTGGAATATTCATTTGTGATATAGTAGGCATTTTTTTCTCCTTTTGCATTTCTATTTG
>NZ_JBYKYF010000398.1:0-2056 GCF_057736855.1 Sporomusa sp. | reverse complement strand
CCGCCGCATAAAATGCACGTGAAAACTCCAGATTAATCACTTTCGAAATATCCGCTGCCGGGAAATAGAATCCAAGAGTTTTAGTAATTGTCATAAGTAGGGCTTGCTTAACGGAAACAAAACCCGCATAAGTGCTGGATTTCAGACTGCTTTTGTAGTATAATAGTGCATAGGAAGTAGTAATTATTCTTAAAAAAGTATGCACGTGGGAGTAATGAAAATGTACAAAAGCAGCGAAAAACAGATCATGATATCGGATGACTTCTTCCTTCCGTTTGGTGGCAAGCTTAATAGAAAAAATAGGTGGGTGAAATTAGCAGAGCTAATTCCATGGTGGGAATTCGAAGATAAGTATGTGGGTAACTTCAGATCACCAAACACAGGTGAAGAGGCTTTTTCAGTACGAGTGGGATTGGGCACTCTCATAATAAAAACCAGACTTGCTATCTCTGATGAGGAAACAGTGAATCAGATTGCTGAAAACCCTTATCTTCAATACTTCCTGGGTTTTCCTCGGTTTATTGAAGAAAAGCCATTTGCCGATTCACTCATTACTCACTTTAGAAAACGTTTCAGCCCGGATATCCTTAATGAGGTTAACGAAAGAATAGCTGCTATTGCCATAGAAAATGAAGACAAGGATGATAATAATCAGATGGGGCCTCCAAGTTCTTCAGGAAGCCATGATGGGCCCGAGGAGGATGAATGTGTTAATTGTAAAAAATCCGGCAAGATAATTTTGGATGCAACCTGTACACCGGCTGACATCCAATATCCTACAGATGCAAGATTATTGAATGAAGCCAGAGAGAAACTTGAGGAGATCATTGATATTCTTCATGAACCAGAAAAGGGATTGAGAAAGAAGGCACGTACATACCGACAAAAAGCGCATGACAGTTATATTGCATTTACAAAGCAAAGAAAACCGAAGCCCGCTGTAATTCGAAAAATGAAAGGCAAGCTCTTAAGATATATCCGTAGAGACATAAAAATAGTGGAAGCATTAGTCAGACGAAATGGATTGGAATTGCTGAATAAGCGTCAATACAAGAACCTTTTGGTTATCCAGGAATTATACCGTCAGCAGAATGAGATGTATGAAAATGGACAATACCGAATAGAGGATAGGATCGTCAGTATCAGTCAGCCACATGTAAGGCCGATTGTTCGAGGGAAAGCATCTGCATCGGTTGAATTTGGTGCAAAGCTTTCAGTAAGTGTTGTAAATGGGTATGTATTTTCAGAAAAGCTGGAGTGGGATGCATATAACGAGAATGGAACATTGATTGATTCGATCGAGAGATATAAAGAAAAGCGTGGATTCTATCCGGAAGCTGTTTTAGCAGATAAAATATATAGGACACGGGAGAACCGGGATTTCTGTAAAGCAAGGGGAATCAGATTGAGCGGGCCAAAGCTTGGGAGAACGACAGAGGAAGAGAAAAAAGAGGCTAAAAAGCAGGCATACCAAGATTCTTGCGAAAGGAATGAAGTAGAAGGTAAGTTTGGGACAGGAAAAAGAAAATACACGATGGATTGCATTATGGCCAAACTTAAAGAAACAAGCGAATCCACCATAATACTAAACCTCATTGTGATGAACTTGGAAAAGAAGCTCCAGCTTCTTTTATGCAAATTTTTATACTGGCTTTTTAGGCTTAAAAATTTTCAATTAAACTGGCTTAATTTGGTATTAGTGGAACCATAAAAACCAAATGGATTCCCGTTAAGGAAACCCTAAATAAACTCTACGGACAAACCTCCATTATTATAACATCAAATAAAGGCCCGGAAGAATGGGGAGAACTTCTTGGAGATCCTGCGATAACAACAGCTATTTTGGACCGAATAGTGCATAAATGTGAAGTAATAAATCTGGATGGCGACAGCTACAGATTGAAACACCGCAAAACCATTTTTGTCAATAATTAGGTGTAAAAAATTATTGACCGAAAATTGTAAAAAGTTACTTGACATCTACAATATTATCTGGTTGGCAGAATTATGGGTGGCTGGTACGGTAAGAAAAGGAGTTGAATTGATGGAATTAATA
>NZ_JBYKYF010000034.1:0-15758 GCF_057736855.1 Sporomusa sp. | reverse complement strand
CCGAACCCAGCCACTTGGTAACGCTAGCACTGTACCGCCAGGGGAATGACTTGGAGGCTATTGCTAAGGCCAGGGGTTTGACCATAGCTACTATACAAAACCATTTGGTACGTTGTGCGCACGAAGGGATTGCTGTTGAATGGGACCGGCT
This sequence comes from Sporomusa sp., assembly GCF_057736855.1. Lineage (NCBI taxonomy): Bacteria > Bacillati > Bacillota > Negativicutes > Selenomonadales > Sporomusaceae > Sporomusa > Sporomusa sp. The sequence continues at coordinate 15,607 of NZ_JBYKYF010000034.1, read as the reverse complement.
GATTCCGGCGCAATATGAGGAATTAATTATTGCCAAGATCAAAGAAATTGGCGGCAAGCAGTTAAAGCCGCTCAAAGAGGCTTTACCTGACGCTGTGAGCTATGCAGCGATTAAGGCTGTCTTGTGTAAGCATTTTGGAGCTGCAGGCCATGAAAAATAACGGCATTTTTTATTTTTACGAAAGAAATTATTATATGCGCATTATATATTGGAAATGCGACACTACATGAATGGTTGCGGCACTCGCAATCGAAGTAAGGATGTTATTGATGCCATATACGTATATTGTAAGGTGTGCAGACGGCAGTTTGTATACTGGTTGGACAATTAATCTTGAAGCTCGAATAACTGCTCACAATAATGGCAGTGGCGCCCGCTATACCCGCAGCCGTTTGCCTGTGACTCTGGTCTACTACGAACTCCAGCCAGATGAGCGGCAGGCGCGAAAACGTGAATATGCGATAAAACAGCTTAAACACAAAGACAAAGAGCAGCTAATAGCTGGGTTTACTGTTATATAATTGGAATTGGGGTTACCCAGTAAGTGTCAGCGGCGATCCGGAACATCACCCCTGGCCTGTATTCGTTCGTGGGAGGTACTCTATATTTTGGTGAATTCTTACGATGCTGTTAGTAAACAATGCAAGTTTCATGGTGATCGTTCCGTAAATGCGCTGACCGGGCCGCAGCCAGCACATTGTATGATGTGAAAGTGGATGTTCGTTCTGCCTGACTTGCTTGATATTCTTACCACTAGCCTGTTATATTATCGCCGAATCAAATTCCGGTGGCAGATGGAACTGCTGGCAGAGTACAGGATGGTTATCGCATAGAAAAAGAACTACGCCAGAATATAACAGGCGTAGCTCTTTTTTCGGGATTTTGCATGATTTTTATCATACCTCAAATCCTACTGGTGTAGCCTATAGCGTGCGGTTTTCAATCTGTGCTATGGCTCGCAGGGACTGCATCAGGGCAGCGAAACGTTCCGGTTTAATGGACTGTTGACCGTCACATTTTGCATTACTTGGGTCTTGGTGAACTTCGACAATTATTCCGTCAGCACCTACGGCAATAGCGGCTTTCGAGAGTGCTTCAACCATCCACCATAATCCGGCAGCGTGGCTGGGATCGACAATGACCGGCAAATGACTGAGACGCTTGATTGCCAGTACGGCGCTAAGATCTAGGGTATTACGTGTATAGGTTTCAAATGTCCTGATACCGCGTTCACATAATATAACTTCTTCATTCCCGCCTGCTAAGATATATTCTGCAGACATGAGCAGTTCCTCAATCGTTGCGCTGAGGCCTCTTTTTAGCAAAATGGGTTTCCTGAGTTGGCCAGCAGCTTTTAATAGGTCGAAGTTTTGCATATTGCGGGCACCGATTTGAATAATGTCAATATCTTCATGATATTGCTCCAATTGTTTAATTGACATGATTTCGGTGACGATAGGCAGGCCGGTAGCTTCTCTGGCCAGCTTAAGCAGTTCAAGACCTTCTTCCTGCATACCTTGAAAACTGTATGGTGATGATCGTGGTTTAAAAGCACCGCCGCGCAGGAAACCAGCGCCAGCAGCCTTAACGGCATGGGCTATACTGATAATTTGTTCGTGGCTTTCCACCGAACAAGGGCCGGCAATAATAGCCAGTTGATTTCCCCCAATGCTTTGCGAGCCAACATGAATGATGGTGTTTTCTGGATGGAAAGAGCGGTTAGCTTTTTTGTATGGCTCTTGTACAGACAATACTTTTTCAACATATGGTTTGCTCAGCAGATAGTCACGGTCAATTTTGCCAGTATCACCGACAATTCCTAAAATGGTTTGAAACTTACCGTAGGTAGGCCAAACGCTGCAGCCATAGGTTTCTAATTCTAGTTTTAGTTTCTCGATTTCCTCAGAGGTAGCCGAAGTATTTAATACAATAACCATAATTAACGCCCCCAGAATGTGTTTATAATCTATAATAAAAAAAACCTAAAGCTCATTGAGCCTTAGGTTTGCTGTTATAACAACAGTTCTAGTTAGATTAAGGACTCAGTGGCAAAATAGGTGTTAATAATTTATTGAATGCCAAAAAACTTGCGCCAAAAAAGCTGGCCCAAGCATAAAAGAAAAAGTATTGCTTTGTATATAAATTAATAGTAATTGGTTTCATGGCAAGCACCTGTTTGGACAAAGTATTTTAAAACTATGTATTCATTATACCAGATAATTTAAAAGTGTCAATATCTATATGAAATAAAGATGAATGATAAGTATAGTGTAACTTATTGATTGAATTATAAATACAAATGTTCGTGATCGTGAAATTTAGTGATGGTATTGGTTAACTGACAGGCATGAATGGCAACTGCACCAAAAAATTGACACTGGCGATTGTTGGTTGTATAGTTTATAATAGTTTAACTAGATAGCTGCTAGACGTTGTAGCGATAAGCTGAAAATGGAGGCGCAGGTGTGCGAGTAACTAAAGCTGTTAAGCAAGAAATGCTTGCATTATTGGAACAATATTATAAAGATACTACAACCGCGCTGAATTATTCAACGCCGTTTGAACTGCTAATTGCCGTAATTTTGTCTGCTCAATGTACAGATACCAGGGTGAATATTATCACAGCTCGCCTATTTCCTCGTTATAATACACCGGAAAAGATTCTCGAATTAGGGCAGGCTGGGCTGGAAGAAGCTATTCGTGATTGTGGCTTGTTTCGGAGTAAAGCGAAAAATATAATGGCAACCTGCGAGATATTGTGCCGGGAATTTGGGGGACAGGTACCGGAACGCTTTGAGGATTTAATCAAATTACCAGGAGTAGGACGGAAAACCGCCAATGTTTTGGTAAGTCAACTCTTTGGTGTACCTGCCATTGCTGTGGATACTCATGTTTTCCGGGTGGCTAACCGGCTGAAGCTGGCAGTAGGTGACACGCCGTTGGCTGTAGAACAAGGGCTAATGCGAGTGATTCCCCGGAACAAATGGGGAGATGCCCACCACTGGCTTATTTGGCATGGACGCAAAATCTGTAAGGCAATGAATCCAGCATGCGCAGAGTGTTTTTTACATCATTTGTGTCCAAGCAGTCATGGTAAATAAAGATATTGTATAAATATTAATAATGTTGTATAATAATACCAAATTCTTGGGGGGATGGGCAGTGATTTTTCGTAAAGCGAAGTTTAGTGATGTGGAAGACATTATTAAACTGATTAATGATTATGCTGAACAAGGACTCATGTTGGCGCGGTCGCGGAATACCTTGTATGAGGGTCTGCGGGAGTTTATTTTAGCAGAAGAAGATGGTCAAGTTGTCGGTGTTGCCGCATTGCATTTAGTATGGAATGAATTAGCTGAGATTCGGGCTTTAGCTGTTCATCCTAGTAAGACTAAGCGTGGAATCGGCCGTGAAATTGTAAACAGACTTACTGAAGAAGCAAAAGAACTTGGCGTGAAAACTTTATTCGCATTAACCTATCAACCAGGTTTCTTTGCTAAGTTAGGCTTTAAAGAAGTAGCCAAAGAGAGTGTGCCGCATAAAATGTGGAAAGAGTGCATTAATTGCCCTAAATTCCCCAATTGTGACGAAATCGCAATGGTTAAGGAATTATAAAAAACATGTCCTCTATCAAAATTTTGATAGAGGACATGTTTTTTATGATTAAAATTCTGGTGATGTAAGAGTAAACTAACGTTTCTAAAGGATTTCACGCGGGTCGGTTCTGGCCTATAGTTCGATACTTTGACCTGGCTTCATAATTTGGACAGGAATGCTTAGTGCTTTGACTTTGACTTCAAAATCTTCTGGTGATTGAGCGATAAGCGGCCAGGTATTGTAGTGCATAGGAATTACGGTTTTTGGCTGGAGAAGCTTGACGGCTTCCACTGCATCATCTTGCCCCATAGTGAAATTATCGCCGATTGGCAGCAGGGCATAGTCGATGTTTTCCAGGCGTCCTAAAAGGGCCATATCGCCAAAAAGGGCTGTGTCGCCAGCGAAGTAAATGGATTTACCGAAAAAGTTGACAATAAACCCGCAGGCATGACCGCCAGGGACACCCGCTCCATGGAAGGCTGGAGTTATCCGGACATAACCAAAATCAAAAGAACGCTTGCCGCCCAGATGCATGCCTATAGTAGCACAGCCTTGCTGTTCTGCCAGAGAAGCCAGCTCAAAAGTAGCTATAACCGTGGCCCCGGTGCGTTTGGCAATAGCGAATGTATCGCCAAGGTGGTCATTATGACCATGACTGACCAAAATATAATTGCAGTTAATGTCATCAGCGGTAGCAGGATTCACAGGATTGCCACTAAAAAAAGGGTCAAATAGCAAGGTTGTATTATTATGTGTTACGGTAAAACAAGCATGACCATAAAATGTAAGGGTAGTCATCGTTGCGTACACCTCCATGTAATATTCGGTATTATAGTATTTTTTACAACATTGCCTAATAAATTCCTGCTGTTGCGAGAACTATACAGAAATTCTTCCAGATGTGTTCGTATAATAAATGCACTATTGCTGGTGTTTTGAGTTAAACGTGTCTGTAAATTTTTGCTACTATATAAGCAATATTGTAACTCCAAATTCCGGTTTTGCAAGAAGGTTAATTAACAATAATGAAGAATTTTTAAAATATGAATGGTTAACAAAGGAGCGGTAGAATGATTCCGGTAATATCGGTTATCGGTCAGTCAAACAGTGGTAAGACAACCTATTTGGAAAAATTAATTGCTGAGTTGAAACGACGAGGATACAGGCTTGCAGTTATTAAGCATCATCATAATGATAATTTTTCCATGGACAAGCCGGGGAAAGATACTTGGCGGCACGCCCAGGCTGGCGCTGATATCGTTTGCCTAGCTTCATCACATAAGTTGGCCATGCTGAAAACCAGTGACCAGGAATTATCACTTGCACAAATTATTAGCTATATTGATCATGTAGATATCATCTTTACCGAAGGGTATAAGCACGAAGCTATGCCAAAGATTGAAGTATATCGTCAGGCAGCAGGCAATCTTCCCCTTGGTTATAGGCCAGAGCTGCTTGCGGTGGTGAGTGATACTGTACTTTATGATAATGTAATGCATTTTCCGCTTGATGATTCTTCAGCGATGGCAGACTTTATTGAAGAGAATGTATTGAAAATGAAATAGCAAAGGAATGAGTGCTGTGCATGACGGATATAACCGCCAAATCAATTATTTACGGGTTTCGGTAACTGATCGGTGTAATTTTCGCTGTGCTTATTGCATGCCGGAGCAAGGTGTTCTAATGCTAAGTCATGATGATATTCTCAGCTATGAAGAAATTCTTCGGGTTATTCGGGTTGTAAGTCAACATGGTGTAACCAAGATTCGCTTAACAGGCGGTGAGCCTTTGGTACGGCGGGGGATTATTGAATTTGTTCGCAATATTGCTGACCTAAATACAATAACTGATTTATCCTTGACTACCAATGGCAGTTTACTAGCCGAAATGGCCGGAGCACTGAAAGAGGCTGGCTTGCATCGAGTGAATATTAGTCTTGACACAGTCGACCCGGAACAGTTCAGATTCATTACTGGCGGTGGTAATGTTGCCGATACGATTAAGGGCATACGTGCTGCTTTGGCGGTAGGTTTGACACCAGTAAAGCTTAATGTGGTATTGACAGAAAAAATTACTGAGCATGATATCGAGTATTTTGTCAGTCTGATACACCGTGAGCCAATATCTGTCCGGTTTATCGAATATATGCCGATTGGCGATTCGCGGGTTGGTCCAGGGCCCAGTGTTTCAGAAATAAAAACAATGATTCATGGGCTAGGCAGGGGAGAATTACAACCGATGGCGAATATTCGTGGCAATGGTCCGGCCAAATACTTTAGTTTGCCGCAGGCTAAAGGCACCTTGGGATTTATAACGCCAATATCAGACCATTTCTGTGGTGCATGCAACAGAATTCGCCTGACAGCGGATGGAAAATTCAAACCCTGTTTATTGTCCAATCAAGAAGTGGATATTAAGGCCGCACTCCGCAGTGGAGCTAGTGATGATGTCATAGCGAAACTATTTTATACTGTTATTTCCCATAAACCTGAAGGGCATACATTGACAAACTCCCAAAAAACAACGAATTTTTTTCGAAAAATGTCGCAAATCGGCGGATAGTTCTAAAAAAGAGGATTGTTGTAACAATCTCTTTTTTTTTTGCAAATTGGCTATGCTTAGGTTTACCAGATGTTGCAAGGATTGATAGATTGTTAGAGTGCAGTTATGGTTTTTGGATACAAGCATTGTGTCATATAAGTGTGATACATATGTAACAAAAGGAAGACACAAATGACACAATTTCAAACAATTGTGAAATAGGGAACTAACATTAATTGATAAAACCCTCTGAATTCCATGTTTTACCAAACTGAGTGATCATGGCATGAAAGTTGCAATGTAATATGGATGTGAGTACGACACCGGAAACAGTGGCTTTGAACCACATAGTCCAATAATCCAACGCGTTGGGATATGGACGCCGGAATTTGGCTAACGGGAGGTGAATCAGTTACCTTCGTTCAGTATTTATGAGATATCCCGGTTCGATGAGTTGCTTGGTTATGGGTATTTGGAGAAAAACTAAAGAATGAGAGGAGTTTTGATGATGGCGAAAAAATCTTATGGTTATTTTATGCCTCCAGTAACCCTGATGGGGGTTGGCTGTCTGGAAGATATCGCTGATTATATTAAACCTATGGGGTTTAAAAAGGCGTTAATTGTTACCGATAAAGTTCTTGTCCAAATACAACTTATCAAAAAACTCACCGATGTGCTTGATAAAATTAATGTAGAATATGTTATTTTTGATGGTGTTCAGCCTAACCCGACAGTTAGCAATGTTAATGAAGGTTTGAAACTGCTTAAAGATAATGAGTGCGATTTTGTTATATCTTTTGGTGGCGGTTCGCCTCATGACTGTGCAAAAGGTATTGCCTTGGTTGCAACTAATGGTGGCAAGATTGAAGACTACGAAGGTCTCAATAAATCAGCTAAACCGCAAATGCCTCTCATTGCGATTAATACAACATCAGGTACTGCCAGCCAAATGACCCGTTTTTGTATTATAACTGATGAAGTACGGCATATAAAAATGGCTATTGTTGACTGGCATACAACGGCAGTTATCGCTGTTGATGATGCTGAATTAATGGTTGCTATGCCGCCAGCCCTCACTGCTGCTACGGGTATGGATGCGTTGACCCATGCAGTAGAAGCGTATGTTTCAACAATTGCTACCCCGGTTACCGATTGTGCTGCCTTGAAAGCTATGGAACTGATTTCCCGCTATTTAAGAAGAGCAGTTGCCGATGGCAATGATATGGAAGCTAGAGAAATGATGACCTATGCCGAATATCTTGCCGGCATTGCCTTTAATAACGCCAGCCTCGGATATGTACACGCCATGGCCCATCAGCTTGGTGGATTCTATGATCTGCCTCATGGTGTTTGCAATGCTATTTTGCTTCCGGCTGTTGAAGACTTTAATTCGAAGGTTGTTCCTGAGAGATTTGTTGAAATTGCCAAAGCGATGGGTAAAGATGTATCCGGATTATCACCTGCAGAGGCTGCAGCCGCAGCGATTAGTGCTATTCGGGAACTTTCTGCTGATATCGGAATTCCTGCAGGCCTTAAAGATCTTAAAGGATTCAAGGAAAGTGATATTCCAACATTAGCTGCTAATGCGCTGAAAGATGTTTGCGGTCTGACTAATCCGAAACAAGCAACGCAAGAAGAAATTGAGGCCATATATAGAGCTGCCATCTAAGCAAGCAATCAAGATTATCACGTTGGTACAAATGAGCCCGGTAGATTTGCCGGGCTCATTAAATTAATATCTATTTTTATCTTCATGTTAAAAACGGCTAGAAAAGTATGTTAATAACGAATTATACTATAATGCTTATGTGTAATATAAGTAATAATTTTATGAAATAAATTGGTGTTAACAGATTGCAGGATTTGTTCAATAAATGGCAAATTTTTAGAAGATATGAAACATTATTGGGAGGCAGACCACGAGAAGCCAGCTAAATAGTAGTATAGGAAGGAGTAATCATAGTGGGACTTACACATTTCAACAACTCCGGTAAAGCCCGTATGGTTGATGTTACGCTGAAAGAGGAAACAAAGCGGGAGGCTATTGCAGAAGGCCGAATTAGCATGAAGCCTGCCACGCTTGCGCTGATAAAGCAAGGGACAATGGGGAAAGGCGATGTATTAGGAGTGGCTCAGGTAGCCGGAGTCATGGGTGCCAAGCGGACGTGGGATTTAATTCCAATGTGTCACCCGCTGTTATTAACCGGGGTCAACCTGGAATTTGATATTGAGGAAGAGGCAAGTGCTATTAAGATTAAAGCCACTGTTAAGACTACCGGCAAAACCGGAGTGGAGATGGAGGCGTTAACAGCAGTTTCCGTGGCGGCCTTAACCATTTATGATATGTGTAAAGCAGTTGATAAAGGTATGACAATTGAGTATGTCCGTTTAGCGGCTAAATCTGGCGGCAAAAGCGGTGACTATGTTAGGGAGGATAAATAAATGCAAGGAAAAATTGTTGCGGTTTGTACCAGCAAAAACAAAGGGGAACGCAAAAAAAACGTCGGACAAGCTAATTTACTGGTCGGTCTGGGGCTTGAGGGAGATGCTCATGCCGGTTTTCAGCATCGCCAAGTAAGTTTGCTGGCGTTAGAAAGCATCGAAAAGATGCGCCAAATGGGGCTTGATGTTCATCCTGGAGATTTTGCTGAAAATTTAACCACCGAAGGACTAAACTTGCCGCTTCTGCCTGTCGGCACTAAATTAAAGATTGGCGAAGCCTTGCTTGAAGTTAGTCAAATCGGTAAAGAATGCCATACACGCTGCAACATTTATTATCAGGCCGGCGACTGTGTCATGCCGAGAGAAGGAATATTTGCCATTGTTGTAGCAGGTGGAAAAGTTTCGTGCGGTGATACTATTGAGGTGATTGAAAATGTATAGTATTGGTATTATTACGGCCAGTGATAAAGGATCACGCGGCGAACGGGAAGACATAAGCGGGAAAACTATAGCTGAAGTGTTGGCTGGTTTAGGTGAGGTTAAGCATTATGTAATTGTTGCCGATGAGCAGCAAGCTCTCAGCGAAGCTATGATTCATATGGCAGATCATCTAAACATTGATCTTATTCTTACTACCGGCGGCACTGGGCTTGGGCCGCGTGACGTGACACCGGAAGCCACTTTAGCGGTAATTGACAAACAGGTTCCGGGAATACCAGAGGTTATGCGCGCTAAATCGCTGGAAAAAACTTCACGGGCTATGCTCTCGAGAGCAGTGGCAGGTTTGCGCGGGCGCAGCCTAATCATTAATCTGCCCGGCAGTCCTAAAGGTGTGCGAGAATGTTTAGAAGCTATACTGCCGGCGTTGGAGCATGGGCTGGCGATTATGAAAGGTGAAGCAAATGAGTGTGCTAGGTCTTAATGCGGTATTCACATTGTTGCAGCTTCTGTTAATGATCATATTCATAATCAATATTCTCATTGTTTGATTAACTTTCTTCTATATGAAGTAGCTCGTCCCTGAATCCTGTTGTTTTAGCTTTATAAAAGCAGGTTTGCTGAGAAACATGTATTTGCTATAATAAAGAGACATTACTAGTTTGCCGATAGGCAATAGTGGTGTCTTTTTGTGCTATTTGACTACTTGCGTATGCTTTTGCAGGGGATTACCCCTGCTGTAGCGAATAACCTGTAAAGATTAAAGTAGGCTATAGTAGAAGAAACGTCATAGGAGTGAATGGTTTGTCCAAGCCCATTTATGTAATAGGTCACCGAAATCCAGATACTGATTCCATTTGTTCAGCCATTGCTTATGCACAACTTAAGTTAGCATTAGGTGAACAAGCCGTTCCAGTGCGCGCCGGGAAAATTAACCCCGAAACTAAATATGTATTAGATTTCTTTGGCATACAACCCCCGCAATTACTACTTGACATGTATCCGCGTGCTAAAGACGTAATGCATGAGAAAATCGTTACTATTCATCCTTGGAATACACTGCGAGAACTCGGACAGCTCATTAAGCAGTATAACGTAAAATCAATTCCCGTTGTTGAAACGGATGGCAGTTTAGTGGGAATCGTTACGGTAGGAGATTTAGCCGAACGGTATGTCAGTGAGTTGGGAATGCAAGATTTACGGGAGGCAGGAGTTGACTATGCTGGAATTCTGCGCAGTCTGAATGCTACTGTGGTATGTGGTGATGATTTGGCCAAGCCCATTATAGGTCAGGTAAAAATTGCCGCATCCCGTGCTCAGACTTTGGAGACACTGATTCAACAAGAAGATATTGTTATTGTCGGTAATCGTACCAATATTCAGCTAGGTTGTATCAAGCGGGGAGTAGCATGCCTGATTGTAACTGGCGATTTTGAAGTAGAGCCAGAAGTAGTAGCTGCCGCTAAAGCTGCAGGAACATATATTTTCTGCACCCCGTATGATACGTATACTTGTGCTCGGCTGATTAATCAGAGTATCCCAGTTGGAAAAGTTATGAAAACCAATGTTACCTCATTTAAACCGGACGATATGGTTGCCGACATAAAGAATGTCATTATTCGTACTGGATTCCGAAACTATCCGGTGGTGCGCAACGGGAAAGTAGTAGGGCTTATTGATCGTGACCGGTTGATTGTCCCTGAACGAGATCAGGTAATTCTGGTGGATCACAACGAGCGTTCGCAAGCCGTCGATGGTATTGAGGAAGCTAAGATTATTGAGATTATCGACCATCACCGGCTGGGAGGATTGGAAACCAGTGAGCCTATTTTTATCAGGCATGAGCCGGTAGGTTCCACTGCAACTATTGTTGCTAATATGCATTGGCATAGAAATATTCATATACCCAAAACTACCGCAGGGTTGCTGCTGGCTGCCATTATCTCAGATACGGTATTGTTTAAATCGCCGACGGCGGCGAAAAAAGACCGCGATACGGCCCAGAAGTTAGCAGCAATCGTCGGACTTGATATCCAGGAATTTGGGATGGCCATGCTGAAAGCTGGCTCGGTTGTTGATAAACTGACGCCTGGCGAGATTGTAGCTACCGACCTGAAAGAATTCCAGATCGGTGAATATCATGTTGCGATTAGCCAAATATCTGTAATGGATCCTTTGACAGTGTTAAAGCAGCAAAGTCAGTTAAATAGTGCGCTAGCGGCCCTCTGCGAAAAAGAACAATATAATATGGCGATACTGTTGGTTACTGACATATTGAGTGAGGCTACTTATCTGTTGTATTACGGGCAGCCGTCAGGCCTCATCGCAGCTGCATTTGGTGAGGGAGGCCCTGACGGCATCTGGTATTTGCCTGGTGTTATGTCACGCAAAAAACAGGTAGTGCCGCCATTAATTGATGCAGCTCGCCGAGATACAATGTAATACTTTATTTCAATTTATTCCATTTAATTGAAAGGATGAGATACATGGCAACTTACATAACAAATGGTGTATGCGCCAAAAAAATTGAGTTCGAAGTAGAAAAAGGAATTATAAAAAAAGTAGAATTTCAGTCAGGTTGTCCGGGAAATCTAGCTGGTATCAGCCGGCTGGCTGTGGGTATGAAAGTGGAGGATGTTATACATAAGCTTAAGGGACTGACTTGTGGTGACAAACAAACCTCCTGCCCAGATCAGTTTGCCAGGGCATTGGAGACATTATATCGCAAGTAACCTATTTCGAGAGTAACAGGTGAGACGAGTGCTTATTTGTGAGATTGTATATCAAACTACCAGTGAACGCTGGGGGATATTTCCGCGGGATATTGGCGAGTTTCAGGCACGACTTGTTAGTAATGGTATAGATGATCATCCCAATGCGCACACTATTATCAAGAGGTCTGAAAAAATTGAACTTATATCAACCTCGTTTACTCCTGATGAAAAAAATAAGCGGCATCGAAAAGCTCTCGAAAACTTGGTACAAGCATTGCTGCAGGCAGGCTGGGAGCAACAGCCTAAACGCGGGACAGAGTGGTATAATTTAACATTTACGAAAGTTAATTAATTTCTATTGACAGCGAGAGTTTTATCTGCTATATTCATGTGCAATAATATATTCAAATGCAATGAACGGGAAAAGTAAATAGGCTACGCTATTTTCAGAGAGCCGGGGGATGGTGCGACCCGGTAGGCGTGCATATTGAAATACACCCGCGAGCAGCAGGTTGAACGTTTGTCAAGTAGACTGTGCCGGATGCCACCGTTATCATAGGCTAGGGTATCGGAGTTTCCTGTACCCGAAAAAAGTGGCTTGCTAGTAAGCAAGCAGGGTGGTACCGCGAGTAGAGTCTCGTCCCTGTATAGGGATGAGACTTTTTATATTTTATACGGAGGCGATGGATATGATTATTGTTATGAATCCAACGGCTACTCAGACGGAAATTGACAATGTGATTGACCGGGTAACCGGAGCAGGATTAAAAGTTCATTTATCAAAAGGTAAACTTCGGACCATTATTGGCTTAATTGGGGAGAAAAGACTTATGGAGCAGTTACCGATTGAGGCCATGCCAGGAGTAGAAAAAGCAATATCAGTGACTGCTGGTTACAAACTAGTCAGTCGGGAATTTAAAAGTGAAGACACAGTGGTTGATGTAGGTGGCGTGCTTGTTGGCGGTCTCAATATTGTGGTTATGGCCGGTCCTTGTGCCGTTGAGAGTCGGGAGCAGCTATTGGAAGCAGCCCAGGTTGTGAAGGAAACAGGCGCTCAATTTTTGCGGGGCGGCGCCTATAAGCCACGAACTTCACCCTATTCTTTTCAGGGACTAGAAGAAAAGGGGCTGGAAATGTTAGCAGAGGCCAGAGAGTTGACCGGACTAAAAATTGTTACCGAGGTTGTTGATGTTGAATCAGTACCAGTAGTAAGCGCTTATGCCGATGTGTTACAAATCGGTGCTCGCAATATGCAAAACTTCAAACTCTTAAAGGCGGTAGGCAAAAGTGGTATGCCTGTCCTATTAAAGCGCGGGATAGCGGCTACCATTAATGAATGGTTGTACGCGGCTGAATATATTATGAGTGAAGGCAATTTTAATGTTATGTTCTGCGAGCGGGGTATCCGGACCTTTGAAGAATATACTCGCAATACGCTGGATTTAAGTGCGGTGGCAGCACTCAAGAACTTGAGCCATTTGCCGGTTATTGTGGATCCCAGTCACGGGACCGGTTTGTGGAAATTAGTACGTCCTATGGCTAAAGCCGCCATTGCGTGCGGGGCAGACGGACTTATGATTGAAGTTCATCCCAATCCGGCAGAAGCTTTATCTGACGGTAATCAGTCACTGACTCCAGCTAATTTCCAGGCATTGATGAATGATGTGGGAGCCATTGCTCGTGCAGTAGACAGGAGAATACCATGAGCTTGTTTGTCGAGCGGATTGCGATTATCGGTATGGGGCTGATCGGTGGTTCGCTTGGCTTAGCCTTCAAAGCAGCCAGAGGTGCAAATATCGAAGTTATTGGTATGGATATCAATGAACAGTCCCTTGTCAAAGCGCAACAGAGTGGTGCTGCCGATATAGTAACTAGCGATTTTAAGACAGGTGTAAAAAACGCCGACATGGTTTTTCTGTGTACACCTGTGTTGCAAGTCGTCCCACTGGTAAAAGAAATAGCGCCTTATATTCGAAAGGGCGCTGTTTTGACAGATACCGGCAGTACAAAAAGCCTTTTACTTGAGCAGATAACCGCTGTGCTGCCCGAAGGTGTCCATTATATACCAGGGCATCCTATGGCTGGACGCGAAAAAAGCGGCATTGAGGCCGCAGATGCAAGGCTTTTTTATGATAAGTGGTATATTCTTACCCCAGATTCGTCCAGTGATGAACTGGCGATTGAAGCAGTTTGCCAGGTTATTGGCTGGACTGGGGCTAAAATTACCTTTATGGAAGCTGGACAACATGACTGGTGTACTGCACTAATTAGTCATATGCCGCACATCGGTGCGGCTGCCTTAGTAAACCTGCTGGAGTACTCCTGTGATCAGGAGAGCAGCATTAAACTAGCTGGCGGTGGTTTTCGAGATACTACCCGAATTGCTTCTTCTGACGCCGATATGTGGGCAGATATCTGTATCACCAATGCTCAACCCATTGCTGACAGTTTAGCCAAATTTAGCCAGCTGTTAAGCCAGGTGGCGGAAGCCATCCGCCAAGGAGATCGAGCCACGATTCATAGCTTTTTTGCTAGTGCTAAAAAACGTCGGGATGAATTATTGCGCTTGGAAGAGACAGCTAACGGACGACCCTTGTCCAATGGGCGTTGATAATTTGGGCCATGAGTTGTTTTCCGGTTATATCAAGATGAAGACCATCGATACCCAAATGTTCAGGAAGCATACGGTTATTATCGGCAAAAAAAGGTTCAATGTCTATATGGTATTGTTGTTGGCGGATAAAATTATTCACGGTATCAAATTCTTCTCGCCAGTTAGGTACAGTTTCTTCTTGAAAGATGCGCGCAATCGCTTCCGGATTAATGGGTGGCAGTGTCAAAAATATTGGTCTGATGCCATGTAGCAAGCATTTGTCACGTATGGCGGCAAGTTCGGAAATTACCTGTGTTGCGGGAATACCACCGCGCAGGCTGTTAGTGCCGCCGAGAATCAGTAGATATTTTGGTTTATATGGCAGTACATCTTGTTCAAAACGCGCCAGCATACTTGCAGACGTATCGCCGCTTTTGCCCAGATTTATTGCCGGAAAATGAAGGTATGTCTGGTAGTTGTAGTCAGCATCAGCTGGGGAATAGGAGATGGCGCCGCCACCATGAGTAATACTGTCACCAAAAGTTGCCGCATAATGTCTGCGAATTGGGTTTACGGTGAACTCGCCGGTATCTGAGTAGACGCCTACTGGATTGCCAACGGCATCAAGGCCGCGAACTCGCCAGTAATATGTACCGGGGGCCATGCGGGGGTGATCATCATAGCAATCATTCAGGCCAGTAACAATTTTGCTCCAAATGCGATGGCGCGATGGCTCAACGCCATTAGGATTTTCTGGCGGTCGATTGGTGAGTTCAACTTCGTAGCTTACAGCCCCTGTCACAGGTATCCAAGCATAGGCAGGGTAGAGTGGTGTTGGTAGGGTTGCCGGTTGCCTGTTATTAATTAGCGGACAGATAACCGGGACAATATTTCGGTCGATCCAAACTTCTGCTGCATCGGAAAATACTCCTATTGGGTTGCCTTGATGATTAAGCGCGCGGACACGCCAGTAAATCCGGTTGCCGCTATACCAGGATAAGTCAGCATGATATCCGTTGGTAAAAATCGACTGAGTTACATAGAGTTGATGCTTAGAAGGAAGGGTATCATTTGGGTTTTCCGGCAAAGCTGCTAACAATTCCAACTCATAGTAAACTGCGCCAGGAACAACTGTCCAGGTAAGCATTGGCTGGAGAGAAGCCGGGGCGTCAGCCGGATAGGAAACAGTGGGCTCTGGTTTGACTGGATCAACTCTAGGCGTTTGCCTATTGATATCAGTTGGAGTGGTATATTGCTCCCGTGATTTACTCTCTACATTTGG
>NZ_JBYKYF010000397.1:0-2353 GCF_057736855.1 Sporomusa sp. | reverse complement strand
GATATATATAACATATGACACATCCATATGTCGGGTGAGATACATGTTTGTATCATTACTAGGAAACAGAAACGTTATACGCATACTGGATTTCATGATCTGCAACGCGCCCAACCACTATAGCAAAAGCGAAATGATTGTTGCCTTGAAGATGGGACGACCAAGCTTTTACAAAGCCTGGAAAATGATGGAAGAACTTGGAATTGTGAAAGCGATTGATTCTAGAAAGAACTTCAGATATTACGTTCTAAATAAGGAAGACAGCATAGTAAAGACGATTTTGAAACTACATGCCCAGCTTATGAGGATTTGATAGCCGTGGAGGGAACATCGCTAGAAATGGTCACGGCTACCAATGACAATAAGCCATGCCAGGATTTAAAGATTGTGGACTTGAATAAATATAATATATATCCATCTTATCGAGTTGGCCAGAAGGAGGCAATAGAGTCAATATTAGAAAACTATGAAAAGATTCGTACAGGAGAAATGAACACCAAAATAACGGAATTGTCATCCCCGACAGGTAGTGGCAAATGTCTTGGAAAAAATACTAGAATTATTATGTATGACGGTACTATTAAAAAGGTGCAAGATGTCAAGATCGGCGACTTGTTACTAGGCCCCGATTCCAGGCCAAGAAGGGTTTTAAATCTGTCCCACGGAATAGATATGTTATATAAAATAACCCCAATAAGAGGAGGAGAATCATTTATATGCACTGGAAATCACGTATTAAACTTAACAAAAACCAATGACGGTACTCGAAACAAATTAAACATTAATATAACTGTTGATGAATACCTGTCTTCACACAAGACGTTTAAACATATTTACAAGCTATGGCATCCTGGGGTCATAAGTTTTGAATGTAATGATAAAAGTGTACCAATACCACCCTATCTATTAGGGATATGGCTAGGCGATGGACATAACGGATCACCAGAAATTACCAACCCTGACCACGAAATTGAGAAATACTTGTATGAATATGCTGAAAAAAACAATCTTCATATAAGGATATCCCATCAAACCGAAAACAAAACACAATGCCCAACATTTCATATAGTAAACAAAAAAAACAAAGGCCGTGGAAGTGATTTTGGTCACTTTGTGAAAAATATAAAAAATAAATGCGGTGTAAAAAGAATTCCATTCAATTACCTTACGAACACCGTCCGCAATAGAAGGGAACTACTTGCAGGAATACTAGATGCGGATGGATATTATTCACGTGCTGTATATGAATTGATAGTAAAAAACGATGATCTTGCATCAGACATTGCGTTTCTGGCAAGATCGCTAGGCATTTCAGTATCGATGTCAAAAAAAATAGGAACTATAAAAAGCACGGGGTTTTCTGGAATATATAACCGACTTAGTATGTCCGGAAACGAATTGGCTAGCATCCCATGTAAAATACATAGAAAAAAATTCGGGGGTAGAAACCAGAAAAAAAGAAGCAATGTAACGGGTTTTAGTATAGAACCAATTGGACATGACGAGTTTTTCGGGTTTGAAGTGTCCGATGATCATTTATTCATGCTTGGAGATTTCACAGTAACTCACAACTCACTAATGCTCGCCGTTACTGCACGAGCGTTATTGGAATTATATCCAGATGAAATAAAAAAAGTAGTCTATACAACCCCACTGAAAGCTTTGGTCTACCAAATTGAGGAAGATGAGCAACTGGGCATTCCCGTGGTTCTTGGAAAAAGCAACTATGATTGCCTGTTGCTGGAAGGTCTGGATGCATCTGATTGCCCGTTTCGGTCGGCAAGCCTGGCAAAACAAAAGCCGAAAATCTGCAATAAGTGCCCCTACATACTGGCCAAGAACCAATTCAGATATTCTAACTTGGCAGCGTGTACCCTTGATTTTTTCATATATAACCGGGCGTCGGCAGATATACTCATCATTGATGAATCGGCAAGCTTGGAGGATAAACTTCTCAACCACTTTGGAATAGCTCTGCCAGAAAAAATAGATCTCAAAAATCTTACGGATTCAATTCATCAATGGATGATTTCTCTTGAAGAGGAATCTGAAAATTACACCGAAATGCTTGAAAGCATGAACCTGAGTGCAACCAACAACACCAGGCTTCTTAATGATATACGATATGTCACGACCAAACTGACCAAAATCGAAAGGCAGGTCGCCAAATGTGGGAGGATATTGCAGGTAATATCCAGCAATGAAAAGGCATACTTCATTGACAAGGACCGAAACCTCAAGCTCATCAGAGGGGAGTATCCTTTTAACAGCATGGCCAGTCGAGTGAAGATGGTTATCATGAGTTCTGGAACCCCAACAACATCGCTCATATGTCGAAACTATTCGCGAGTCG
>NZ_JBYKYF010000033.1:4040-16083 GCF_057736855.1 Sporomusa sp. | reverse complement strand
TTTAGCGTACATCAGGTGGTTTTTTATTTCCATGTGGTGTTGATTTGACGCTTACCGTCTAACTGGAATTATCCATACTTTTGTAATAGTCAATAATACCTATACAAAAACCTGCCTCAAGCATAAATAGCATCATAACAGGCAGTTTCCTAATTGTATAGTCGACCATACCATGCAGTACTACAGTTGACAAAGCTGCTGCACTACCCGAAGCTAACATATAGTAAAATGTATCCGATATATATCGAATATTTTTTATAATGTGCCTCGCAAGGAAAAACAAGAAACAAGTGAATGAAATAACTGCAAGAATTCCTGCATCTGTGGCAATACCCAAAAACAGATTGTGAGGATGCATTAATAGTTCTTTAGCACCAGAAATCATATATGAAGGATAATAGAATTTAAAGTTATTAAACCCCATGCCAAGCGGAAAATCTATTATCATCTTAGGAGCCGTTAGCCAAACATTCATCCGTTCAATATTCACCGGATCATAGACAGTTGCAAGAGTCGAAATACGAGTTGCTATGGCTTTATAGTGGGTAGAAGCAATTGCCCCTACAGTAATCAAACCAATAAAAATTCCCCGCCATCCTATTACACAAAAAAGTAGTATTCCTAAAGCTATGGCCGCACTTATCCAGGCACCACGCGATTGTGTAAGCAATAAAGCAAAAATATTGACAATAATGCCGCCATAGATTAGCCATTTTTGAATACCCTTTATAGATTTGCTGAAAGCAAGAATAATGAAAATCGGCAAACTAAGTTCCAGCATTTGCGCCATAATATTCACATTTGAAAAAAGGCCGTTTGGTCTTGGAATTTTCATTTCTATATTTTGGTAAATAGTCCAGATACTGCTCGCAGTAACAAAAGTTATCTGCAGAAATAAAGCTTTAACTACAATTCCAAGTCTTTGTTTTTGGATAGTGATATAAGCTCCAAAAAAAATTAAAATACCTGCTAAATAAACTAAAAAGCCATGAAGACTGAAAGATATCTTGTGTGCAGTTAGAACGGCCGGAATACTGGCTAGCAAGAAGAAAAAAAGACTAATATATATTGGTTTGGGCATTCGGCCAGCATAATTCATAAAGTATATCCTCTCCGTCATTTTATAGTTTGAAAATCTATCATCTAAGCAATGCACAGAGGTTCCATAAAAGTCGGTTTCTAGACAAAACAATATTATATTGCAATTGCTGATTCATACTCAATTTTTTTTTGTTAATTTGAGTCAGTTCCGCAATGCATTCCGGTTCCGCCATCATTGCCAAGGCTTCACGATGATTTCCATGCTTAACCATTCGCCATAATAATCGGTACCGAAGGAACCTTATATTTTCCTGCATAATACTTAAAATATTTGCGGTCTCTACATGATTCCCACGATGCTTTTTCACATATTCTATACTGCGTTTTAGAACTGCTATTCTTTGTAAACTTTTCTCCCATCTAAAAGCACAGTGACGGATAGAATCGGCTCTTGTTCGATATATCATTAAATTTTCCCGGACAGCTTGAACTTTAGCTATAGAAATAACTTTTATCCAAAATTCCGTATCTTCTCCCATGTCGCAGTTTTCTGTAAAAAGGATATTATTTTGCACAAGAAGTTTTTTATCAATAAGCACAGAGCCAATACACATACCAACTATACCTTTTACATACAGCAATAATATATCTCCGTCAGCATATTGAAATCGAAATTTTTTAAGTCTGCCTTGCTTATCCATTTTTTGATATCCGCTAAACACCATGTCAACATCGTGTAGCTCTTTCGCTGCAACGACTTTTCGCAGAAAGGACTTATCCCATAAGTCATCCCCATCCAAAAAAGCTATGTACCTACCCATAGCCATTCTAATACCTTGATTACGAGCAGCGGAAACCCCCCAATTCTCTTGCTCGTAAAGCTTAATACGGGAATCCTTTTCGGCAAAAGACTTTACAACCGCGGCAGTAGAATCACTTGATCCATCATTAACCACAATAAGTTCCCATGCTGTATATTCCTGATTAATAACTGATTTAATGCTTTCTCCTATATATGCGGCCACATTGTATGCAGGCATAATAATAGATACTATGGTTTCCAATTTTTTCCCCTCTTGCTTTTTTTGTCATTTCAAAAATTTACCTAACTCAGCTAAAAACAACTCTTTTTCCGCTTGGGTTACAGCAAAATTTACTTTTTTTAGCTTATAATTCAATCTATTTACATTTAATAGCCAAAGCAGCTTGCGTGGCAGCAACGGCCGGGGATAGATGTTATCGACATCAATCAATTCAATTTGAATATCTCCGGGTTTCTGTCCAGGATGGATAATAAAGTTTCCTAGCCAAGGATCAAGATGTACAAGATTAAGCCGAATCAATTTGCTCCATATGAAGGCAAACTGACTAATAATTTGCTTTCTTTGTTGAGGATCATGTTGAGCGCCTGCAAGGAGATATTTATGCAAGTCATCACCCGGAACTTCCCTGGTTACAAAAATACTCTCTGCAGGTCGCAGACCAGTTTTCCTTGTTATTGCCAACTCCGGCGGCGCAATAGCAACACCAGCCTGAGCAAGCTTATCAGAAAGGTTAAAATAACGTACAGCATCCGCAGGTCTAAAATAATTCTTCAGTATTTTACTTGTATGCAGAGGTACATACCATTTTAAGTAGTAAATTTTATCTTTAATTTTCATTTTATAGACTTTTGCCCTTATATTACGAATAAGTTCAAACTCACCGTCAGATTCTTGGTTATACCAAATATGCCGAATAATAGAATCTGCCAATTCCTTGGGCAATACATCTTTATAATAAAGAGTAATTTCCGAATTATATCTCTCTTTTTTTAGTGCCAACTCTAATTTTCTCCTCTATTGAAAAATAATAATTTAAGAAAAATTCCGCTTATAACAAAATTACTCAAAGGATGCCCGAGCCAATATAGCTTTTAATCAGCTTATACTATCGTTTTATATTCCTTCCCATTCTTTTTAAAAAAGTACTAAAGGCATCATATCGTTCTCTACCAAACAACCGCATCCAAAATAAGCGAAGGTTTTTCTTTATTCGTCTATTTAGCGGCAGCCATGAGCCTTCAAAATGATGAATGGTGTATGTATTTTCGGTAAGCACAATCTCATTACTCCGAGGACTCTTGGGACAAAAATAGTCACTAGGATAAATATGAACTTCGTTATCCAGTACCTGATATTGATTTCCTATCAGAAATCCGTGCTTTTTAGATAACTCACTAAGTAGAAAAGTATTAGGCTTAATATCCTCTCTCCCATTCTCCCGGTAAAAGCTGCGATTCTCATAATATTCCAAAAGCTCGCCCATCCACCAATGCTTGCTTATGGTTCCAAGAATACATGTGGAAATAAGATCATTATTTTCAAAACCAGAAAATGCTGGATGAACCAAAAAACAATCCAGGTTCTTCAGCACTTCCACATCGGTATCCATATAAATCCCACCATATTCATACAGCACATAAGCCCGCACATAATCAGACACAAACGCCCACCGTTTAGCTTCATAAGCTTCACGGGCAAACCTGTTGCTGTTAACATCGAACGTGTCTTCATTCCACAATCTCAGTTCATAATCTGGCAAGTACTTTTTCCAACTAGCTATACATTGGTTAGCCAAGGGCGACAATTCGGCACCGCCAAACCAGCAATAATGTATAATTTTGGGGATGACCGCTACTTGGTCATAATTCATGCTTATACCTCTTCTCACCACTCTATTTCCGCTTGCCGGTTACTTCAAAATATAAGGCTTCTGTTTTTGTCACGCAGCTTTCAATACTAAATTTCGCCAGCGCCGTCCTGCGAGCAGCCAGGCCAATCTCAGTACGATTAGCTTCATCAGCCAACAGAAAAAGAATATGTTCCGCCAAACCAGCAACATCGCCAACCTCGATCATCAGTCCGTTGACCCCATGGTCAATCATTTCTGGAACACCAGCAATGCGACTAGCAATGACCGGCTTGGCCATCAGCATCGCCTCGATTACATTTATCGGCAACCCCTCCATTTCCGAGGGACGCACAACAATATCGGAAATCGCAATCATTTCCGGTATATCTTGACGATAACCGCTAAAAATAAAATGGTCAGTCAGCTGCAGTTCCTGAATCCGCCGACGAAACAAATTCTCATGCGGACCATCACCGACTAGTAAAAAACGAACCTGGGGAAAACGCTCCACAATACGAGGTGCAGCCTCAATCAAATACTGCTGCCCTTTGGATTTGTATAAACGAGCTATCAGACTTATAACTTTGTCTTGTGGTTTAATCTGAAATTCTTGGCGCAGGGCATTAATTTTTATGGGATCAAATGCTGCAGGATTATATCGTTCCTGGTCAGCTCCGTTATAAATAGTATGCACCTTCTGCGGGGAAAAACCAAACTCATTAATAAATCGGATTCGTAAAAACTCACTGACTGTAATAATGTGATCATATATCTTGGCATGGATTTTTTTACCGTAAGCTCGATTCCATGGGTCATGAATGGTGACTAGGAAAGGAACTTGGGTCAAATATCTTGCGTAAGCCGCTACATACCCTGATGTTCGCTGATGTGCGTGAAGTATATCAATGTCATACTCCTGAACAATCTGTGCAACCTGGTGCGCTACGTTGTAATAACGGAGCGGGTTCTTAGGTCTAAAATCGAGTATAAACTGTTTTTTTACTATGCCATCCAATTGTAGCGATGCATTGCGATGCACAGCCAGATATACTGTATGGCCCCGCTGAACTAGTCCTTTGGCTAAGCCAACAACATGGGTTTCAGCTCCACCCACTGCCCATGGTTGCGAAAAAACGATTAAAATATTCACACAAATCCCTTTCCTGTATATATTTAGAACTTGCACTCAAGCTTTTGACTTGCGAATTAATCGTTTGCCGCAACGTTCTAGCTTGCGTAACAGAATAAAGATAATATGAAACCGGGAAACTTTGAGAGCAAATTCCCATAAAGGCTGTCTCGCAGGAATAGGTATTCTTGGTAATGCAAATATATTCTGGTGCCACAAAGGTGCATGATCAAATATAGCTAAAGCACCTTTATAACCTACCTTCTTGGCAATCTGTATTGTTTTGGCATCAAAAAAACCGTATGGGTAACACAGAAATTCAATCGTGTTTCCAAGATTTTTCTGTAACAACAATTTGCTGTCTCTCAATTCTTGCTCCAGTCTGATTTCGTCACATTGAGTCAGAAATGGGTGTTCCAGGGTATGCGAACCAATTTCCATCCCGGCAGCCTGCCACTGGCGTAGTTTGTCCCAGTCCATAGTCCGGGTAATTTGATGCTTAAAATTTTCCCATTTATTTTCCTTGCCAATCCAATTAACAATGGGAAACACTGTCGCCTTCATATTCCGCTCGCGCAGCAACGGCAGTGCGACAGTATAATTATCTTCATAGCCGTCGTCAAAAGTCAAAATAATTGGTCGGGAAGGAAGCGGCGTTTTTTCTTGGTAGTGTTGATATAATTCATTAAGAGATATGGTCGTATAGCCATGCCTTTTTAGATAATCCAATTGTTGTTTGAATTTTTCCGGCGGCAAGGAATTTCTTTCTCCAGGAACGTCAGCTATGCGATGATACATTAAAATGGGAATACGGTTACGAAATGTAATGTAAAGTACAGCAAGAAAACACAAAATCATCAAGAAAATTAGCAAAAGTATGTAAACTAACATTTTCTTCTCCCAATTATTTATAAGCAAAAATTAAATACGCTTATAATACAACACAATTAATTTTGATTATATTTTGTTTATCTGTTCGCATTGAATACGTCCTGATAAATCTCCACAAGCTTTTTCATCATAACATCATTATTAAATCGTTCTTCTACCAACTTTCGTCCTTGCTGCCCCATCGCGATACGAAGATTTCTGTCACCAGCAAGCATTAGTAACCGTTGGTATAATTCATCCAGGTTATTTCTCTCTACCAAAAAACCAGTAATCCCATTCTCGACCACCTCGGGCGTACCGCCAACGGCGTAGGTCACTACTGGTTTTTCTAAAGCCATGGATTCAGCCAATACCAAGCCAAAGGTTTCAAAACGGGATGGCAACACCAGAGCATCAGCACAAACTAATACCTCTTGAACATTAGCCATATGTCCCAGACAATGTACTCGCTTATACAGGTTATTTCTCCAAACATGATACTTTAAATTCCATAATCCTTTACCCTTCCCAATTACTAACAAATGCCAGTTTTGCGCTCCATTATAGGTCTTCAAAATTTTTAACATATCCTCGTGACCTTTGCTATGCAAATTTTTTATTCTAGATACCATGGCAATGATAAATGCATCTTCCGGTATACCAAGGGTTTTACGAATAGCATTTGATTTCTTATTATTGGGGTTAAATCTTTGCAAGTCAATACCACTATACAAAGTGACCAACTTATCTGGTGCAAAACCTTTCTCTAGGGCATAGCGGCGTACGTACTCACTGACGCAAATGATTTTATCACATTGTTTAAGAACCATTTCTTTGGTAATGTGTCCAAATATTCCATGCGCCGTATACACGACCGGAATCTCAAGCCGCTGCGTTGCCCGGACAGTTGCAATTCCGGCAGCAGCAGAATTGGCATGCACAATATCAATTTTACTATTTTTAACAATTTGTTTCAATCTATAAGCCGATAGTGGGATATTGAAGCGTATAGGAACAAAGTGATGTTTGATTCCTTTTTCCTGCAGAAAATCGGCTAATATTCCTCCGCCTGATGCAACACTTACGGAAAAACCCATTTGCTGTAATGCGACCGCAGTCGTAGCAACATAGGTCTCTGCTCCACCAATGTTGAGGCGTGGTACAACCAACAATATATTCAAAACGTCTCCTCCCACAATCACCATCTGCAGCTTTACAAATTATATCAAATCATTCTAACATATATTGTAAAAGTCTGCTATCTAAAATACGTTAAAATTTTACTAGTAGGAAATTTTGCTCCTTCAATACCTAGCTCTATCAAGGGAACCTTGTTACTGCCGTCAACACTTCGTTAACACTGATCATGTCCAAACAAGCTTTACCTTCCGGACATTTTCGCTGCCAGCACCCCTGACATGCACGGTCTACGGTCAACACAGTATGTCCTAAGCCATAAGGACCATTCCTTAACGGATCTGTAGGGCCAAATAACGCAATTACCGGAGTATTTAAAGCTGCCGCCAGGTGCATGGGACCCGTATCACCGGCAACAACGGCTTTGGCATTTTTGATAATATAGGCCAATTGCTTAAGAGTAGTTTTGCCAGTTAAATCCACTGGTGGAATCATCATATTGGCGACAATTTCGTCCATAGCGGTTTTATCCGCGTTGGTGCCGACAAAAACAGGAATTAGGTGCTGTTCAAACAATTTTTCCGCTAATTGAGCAAAATGTCCAGGCGGCCAGCATTTGTTTGGCCAATTGGTACCAGGAATTAATACAATATAGGGGCTAGTTATGTCTAATCCAGCCTGTTTCGCGATAGCGGTCGCCGAGGTTGCTTCTTTTTCCGTAATATTAATAGTAAATTCTGGCATAACGACATGACAGCCTAATTCTCTGGCCACATCTAAATAGCGTTCAACAATATGACCATGGCTATTGGGACCGCATACCTGCTGACTCACTTTATTGCTTAATTCCCGAGCATTGCAATACACAAAACGTTTAGGCGCACCGCTTAGATAGGTAATGGCTGCACTTTTAAACAGCCCCTGTAGGTCGAGAGCCAGATCAAACCGACGCCTGCGTAAATCACTAATAAAACCGGGAGCATGCCTAAGAAAACCTCCCAATGTTTTAAAGCTGGCTTTATCAAAAATAATAATTTCATCAATATTGGGGTTATTGGTTAACAAATCATACGCCGGCTTCTCCACCACCCAGGTAATGCTGGCTTGGGGAAATTTTTGTTTGAGAGCTGATGCAACTGGCAGCGCATGAATAACGTCGCCGATGGCGCTAAGTTTGACGATAAGAATATTACGGTAACTCAAGTGATACCTCCTGCAGAGGAGATTAATTTTTATGCTTCTCCGCTTATTTTCTTAATAATATTACTGGACGATCGTCCAGGAACTTCAGGCACTAAGACGATACGACCGCCATACGCTGTTACAATTTTGCTTTCAGGCAAGGTTTCGATGGTATAGTCGCCACCTTTAGCGTAGATATCAGGTTTTATCTCTGACACTAGATTTTCGGCAGTGGTCTCGTCAAAGATGACCACATAATCCACTGCCGCTAAAGCGGCTAAAACTTCGGCTCTGTCCTCCTGAGGATTGACGGGGCGGGTAGGTCCCTTGAGAGCACGCACCGACTGGTCACTGTTAAGACCGACAATTAAGTAATCGCCTAAAGCGCGAGCACCGGCTAAATAACGCACATGCCCCGCATGAAGTATGTCGAAGCAGCCGTTAGTAAACACAATCGTGTTACCGGCTGCTTTTAATTGCTGAACAATAGCTGCAATATCGGTTCTGTCGATAATTTTCATTGACGATACTCTCCAATAGCTAGTTTCAGTTCTGCCGGAGTGGTAGTAGCTGTCCCAGGTTTGCGGACAACTACACCAGCGGCAATATTGGCTAAGCGAGCAGCATCATAGTAGGATGCCCCAGCGGCAAGTGCCAGCATCATAGTAACAACAACGGTGTCTCCAGCACCAGTGACGTCATAGACTTCACTCTTGTTGCTAACTGGGATGTGGGATATTGCACCTGAACGTTCAAACAAAGTCATGCCTTCCGGCCCTTGCGTGATTAATATAGCTTCAGCAGCAAGGCATTCTAGTAAGGTTTTGCCAGCATGCCTAAGTGAGTCTGGATCTAGGTCGGTAAGTCTAAGAGCTTGAGCAGCTTCGGATTCATTTTGCTTAACCAGCTTAATGCCTTTATAATCCATAATATTATAACGGGAATCTACCATGGAGGGTATTCCTGCCTGATTGCAGGCTTCAATCACCGTGTTTCTTAACTCAGGAAAAACAGAATAACTTCCATAATCACTAATGACTACCGCATCCATCTGGTGGATATGGGTTTCAACATAGTGAAGCAACCGCTGCTTGACATTCTCTGCCAGAGCATGTTTGCTTTCACGGTCGATGCGAACAACCTGCTGACGAACAGTTGCCTGCCCTCCCGCCATTACCCTGGTTTTGGTGATGGTCGGACGGGAAGGGTCAACAATACATCCTTGAGTATTGACATTCTTGCTATTGAGAACTTGGATTAACTGCCGACCAGCATTATCGTCACCAATAATGCCCACCGCAAATACTTGGCCTCCCAATGTCGCAGCATTGTGAACCGCATTAGCGGCACCGCCGGGTACAACGGTTTCTCCCGCATGTTCCAGGATAAGAACAGGTGCTTCCCTGGATATGCGGGAGATCTTTCCTTCCAGGTAAATGTCAGCTACCATATCGCCGATAATCATAATTTTTTTATTTTGGAGGTTGTCAATTAGATGAGTTAGATGCTGAGACACAACTAAGTCTCCTTTCAGAGAAGAGGTTACCTACGAAAATTCATCACAATTACCAGCGAATGGTACTGATATCAAATTTGATCCGGTCCTCTTTCGCCTGGTAGGTAATTTTTGCCTCCCAGCAATGGAGGTTCCGATACCAAGTATAGTCCAGATCTTCTACCCGTTTTTGGTCTAGGTTATAGTTTCGGGTTATGCCAATGGCATTCATTTTGTCAATTTTGTAGATAAAGCCGGATTTGAATTCACGGTTGAGATCGTCACTATCATATTCAAACAGGGTATCATTGTGTTGGGTATAATGATAGCCTACCCAGGTATTGAGGCGTTCAGACCACTTTTTCGTTAAAGCAGCATCAAATTTAAAGATATCTTGGGATGAATCGTTGTAGCTTTCACGTATATATTCAAAGCCTGTTCCGAGATACAAGTTCATGGAATTACTCAGTCTAATGGGATCACGTTTAAAATACAGCTCATACTCCTGGTGCCAGCTTGTTATATCGTCGTCCTTCCATTTACCGTACATAGCCGTAAAAGTATAGCTGACAGGCAAGTTTCCTAATCGGTGAGGGTTATAAGAAAATTTGAATTCAGGTTCTTTTTTGATCCAGTTGTCATCATCGTCCAAAAAATGACCTTGGACTACGCCGATAGAGAAGTTTTTCTCCCGCTGCAACAGCCCGAAATTAGGTTTAAAATCAGCCTTACTATAGTAGTCAAGGTTAGCAATGGCCGAAAGTCTGTCATTCAAAGGATAATCAATATGCTGTTTTATATAAATCCCTTGATCACTATCATAGCCGATTTGCGGAAAAGAGGCTTTTTGGTCATTGGCTAGCGACTGCCTATACTTGGGCAAGGAAAAAATAACCTTATTTCCAATCCAAAACTTAGCATTATACGCAATCAATTGCTCGCCAGGCCAAATCTCAATTTTATCAGCGCTGATATGATAGTCAGGTACTTTGGCCGGGCAGTTAGTGGTTGACCCATGGTTGATGACATACTGATCTGGGTAGATATTGATTAGCTCCCCTGCAACGTATTTACGGCCTATTTGACCTTTGACATCTTCCATACTGCCGGTTTTCAGTTTGTAGTTGTATAGCGTGTGATAGCCTGACAAATTAGAATCTGACTGAGAAAAACGTGCTTCGTCGTCGATCCAGATTTCACTTAATTTTGTATTGCCATTAATCCGTTCAGCCTCTACCCTCTGCCCCTGGTTGGTGATTACAACATTTCCTTGCGCAACAATGTCACCTGTTTCATCACTGAAAGACAGGTTATCGGCTTCAATTACAATTGGCGCTTTAGAAGGCTTTGAGGCATTTTGTTCCTGTGAGGCTTGTTCGGTTGTAACCGCTGTCGTGGAATGGGTGGTTTGGTTTTCTTGCGCCTGGCTGACATGAAGTCCGCCAAAGACGATAGAAAAAGCTAAGATCCCCAGCATAATTTTATTATTATTAGGCATAGCGCTAACTATTCTCCTGTCCTAGATAAAAAGTTACATATCTAATGTTTATTCGCTACGTATTGCACTATTCCTTTTTGAGATACCTTGTAATATGTAGAAAAGCCGCTAAAATGCGGCTTTTTATAAGGTTTTTCACCTTTTATTTTACAGTAATCCCATATATTTCGACGTCTTCTTGGGTTTGCACGTAGGTTTGGCTGCCAATAGGAATCTCAACATCTTTGCCGCTGACAAAGGCACCCCCGATGACACCTACGGGTCCCATGACAATCATACCAGCAACACTGGCACCTGCAGCTTTGGCCATTGATTTAGTTTCTTTTTCGGCTTTTTCACCAACAAAAATATTAATGGTACTGCCATCAATTGTTTTGAGTGTATCAAAGCTTATTTCAAGTTTGGCATCACGGCCAAAATTTTTTCTCGGAGTTACTTTTACCACTTTCCCGGTTCCAGTAGCTCCTTTAGGGAGGACAAGGACATTACCGACATATACGTCCTCAGCCACGGCTAAAGCCACGCTGTCGCCCTCGCGGCTTTTTTTGCTGTTCAAAGTGGAAAGGGTCTTAATCTTGATCAGAGTATCTTTCGGAATAAGAATGCTAACAACTTCCACATGGCCGTTTGCGTAAGCAAGCTCGAGAAGTCCGTCCAAACGGTCTTGTAACGAACCAGCTTTAGGGCTACCGTTCATAATGGTTTCAAGATTATCAATTCTCGCCTTGATGGAGTTATTGCTTACACTTCGTGTCAGCGTCCATTCTACCGAATTGAGCTTAATTAACATTGATGGAGCCTCTTCGGTAGTTTCAAGAATGTCAGTATACAGTTTATCCACACGTGGCAATAGGGCTTCCGAATTTTCACTACCATAGACAACTTCTTCCACTTTGGTTAGCCGATCAGTCAGAGAACCTGTTTGGGCTGTACCAAAGACAGCTTTTTCGATAACTGCCAGTTTACCGATAGCGGTGAGATCATTAGCAGATTGGGCCGAAACGGGAACAGCAAATGC
>NZ_JBYKYF010000033.1:0-4030 GCF_057736855.1 Sporomusa sp. | reverse complement strand
TAGCAATACAAAGGTTGTGATTATGGCTGTTACTTTCTTAGCAAACATCTAGACTCCTCCCATAACACGAAAATATGTAATTGAATAAATTCGTCATAGATATCAAATATCCTGCCTCAATGTTCTGGATTATGGAATTGGAGTTTTTATAATTCGGCAAAATACGTGTCCCTAATTTGAAAAAATAAGGCCGAGTCTAATTATTTAGTTTGTGTGCAGAAAAAGCCATAGGTATATTGTCCCTCTCTCCCTACTCGTCTCACAACAAAACTCCCTTGCGATTGCAAGGGAGTTTGAGAGATTTTTTGGATTAGAAGAAGAATTCAACTTGTGCACGATAGAATTTTTTATCGATGTTGGAATTTTTAACGCTTTCACCATCGAAGTAGCGAGTTTGAAGTTTCATGTTCTTTTGCAGCATGTATTCAAGACCTACTTCAACGCCTTTGTAACCAGCACCGGAAGCCCAAGTAGTATCTAGCACTGCATTATCTTCAAGTTTGAGGTATTGTGCCCAGAGACCATGGGAACCTTTGTCCTGAAGTTTAACACCTTTGTACCAGAGACCTGCTTGGTAAGCGGTGTCAAGGTCATCTGCTCCCGGAGCAGCTTCGAAATCAGATTTAGCATAGGAAGCTTTCAGAACTAAATTTTTAGCTACTTTAGTGTCTACACCAAGTTCATAGATGCTGATGTCATCATTCCAGTCGTTGTTATCAACATTGTAATAAGCAAACTGGAGGTTAGTAGTTTTTGAAGGCGAATAGGCCAAAACAACTGCTCCAAAGTCTGCATCAGTGTCTGAAACTATGCCATTGTATCCCTGTCCATCAGTATAACTCTTCTTGATATCATTATCTTCTTTACCATATACAAGGGTAGTTTTTAATTTGTTACCAAAAGTAAATTTGGCGCCATCTACATAGCTATCAAGAACAGTTCCGTAGATAGGAGCGAGTTCCATACGACCAACAGTCAATTCACCGCCAAATGCAGGACCGGAAACATTAAGGACATCAAATACAGAATTATCTTTATCATTAGCACGAATATTATTTTGAGCACCGGAATCCCGGAGATCTTCTTGTGATTCAAAACGAATATTAGCGGTCCACTCATCATTGATAGCGGCTTTAGCAGCTAAACGAATACGCGCAAGTTGTTGGTTGACTGTTTTGGAACCTTCAGTGTCATTATAGTTGTATCTCAGACGAACATTACCACTGAATTGAACTTTGCCAACTTTCTTTTCGAGGTTGTCAACGCGAACACCCAGGTTGTTCAGCTCGGTAGCATATTCAGCAGCAAGAGCATCAATGGTTTTCTTAATTTCAGGGTCAGCTTTGTCGCAGTTAGCCATAGCTTTAGCTACGATAGTAGCCATTTCATAACGAGTGATGCTGCTGTCACCTTTGAAGGTGCCATCGCCGTAGCCGGAGATGATGCCAGCTTGGGCAAGTTTGGTCACTGCGTCATAGGACCAGTGTTTTGCAGGAACATCAACAAAAGGATTGGAAGGTGCTGCCAGCGCAGTGCCGGCAACGCTCATTGCAAACACTGCTGCAAGAGCCATAGCGGTTTGTTTTTTCATGTGTAATCTGCCTCCTTAGGGTTTATAATTTTTATTTTCGAGCCGCCTAAGAAGTCCAGAAAGAGTGTCCACGTTTCCTCTTCATTTTCTTCTCAGTCAGCTCTTCTGTGCTATTATATTCTACACGAGGAAGCATATTCCTTCTTTTTGCGCAAATTTTGTTAAAAAAATTTCCCGCCACTGTGGACGGAAAGGTTTAACATCCATGTTTAGAAGAAAAATTCAATTTCGCTTCTGATGAATTCACCTTTACGGTTTTTATCAGCGGTTCTGAAGTTAGGTTTTGGCAAAATAACGTTCGGCCAAAATCACGGCAGCATAATCATCTACTGGAACAGGCGGCACTTGCAGGCTTGTTGGAATTAGGCGTCTTAAGCCCTTTGGCGGATGATCCTGCCAATAGCGCTGCCGGGCAGCGTCAGTGGAACGGTATTCGTCAACAGTAGCTAGGTTAATTTTTTGTCCGTTTATCTCGAGCGATTGAAGTTCTGCTTGCGCGGCTTTCGATGTGGTGCTATTACCAATGATTATGGTTGTCACCTCATAGCGTGCTGCCAAACGGGCAGTGGTTGCTACCAGTTCAGTAGTTGCAATAATGGCTTTGTAAATTACGCCTTGCTCTCTATGTACGACAGCCAGACCACATTTTTCCCGCCCTGGATCAATGGATAAGACCTGATTTTCAGCCATGTTATCATCGCACCTCTATCTCATCTAGAATAAGCTATTTCTTAGGATACCATATGTATGTAAATAATACAAAAAGGACGCCCGAGGGCGTCCTTAATGCTGCGGAATGCGATATTAGAATTTAACGTTAACGACAGCTTGGGTACGAGCACCGCCGTCGATTTCAGTACCGTCTTGATTTTCGAAGTCTTGGTATTTAAGGTTCAGAGTAGTGTTTTTCGCAACTGCACGGTCATAGCTTCCTTCCAGACCTTTGTAACCGTTCAAGCCTTTAACACCTTGCATGTCATTGTTCATGTTAGTGTATGGAGAGTTGGCACCATCTTCCACATCACGATACAGAGCGGTTAAACCAAGTTTGTTGAATTTCAGACCATATGCAGCAGCGTCAGCATTAGTAGAGCCATTGTCAAAGTTGTAGAATTCGGCAAGAGCACTTACACTGTTAGTCAGTTTGATGTCAACGTTAGCGCCATATGCATCTACATCATCAGCACCAGTAAGGTCATAGTTTACATAGTCAGCAGTAATGTTAGCAGCACCTAGTTTTGCACTGTATTCAGCACCATATACTTCGTTGCTGTCTCTCAAGTGACCGGCAAACAGTTTCAAGTTGCCTACTTCAGAAGCAACACCTGTCATAGAATAGTCATGCAGGAAACCATTGCCAAGTACCAGATCCTGACGACCAATAGTGTTAGTCAGGCCAAGAGCGTCGAAGGTAACGTTGGCCGAATCCAGTTTGATACCAGTCTTAGTAGTGTAATCATCGTTATAGTTCATGTTGTCGGTAGTCAGACGAGCATTGAACTTCATGTTATCGTTGATTTTGCCGTCAAAGGTTACACGGGCACGGAAATCAGTGTTGTCATAGCTGTCGCTGTTAGCATAACGTACACGGGCGTCACCGGAGATCTTAACCATTTTGTCAACTTTTTGATCAATAGCGTCTACTTTGATACCCATGCTATTCAGTTCGGTAGCAAATTCTTGTGACAATTGATCAACGGTTTCTTTTTGGTCGCTGTTAAGGTCTTTTTGCATTGCTGCTGCAACAATGGAAGCCATTTCGTAACGGCTAATGGTTTTGTCACCTTTGAAAGTGCCATCTTCATAACCTGTTACTATACCGGCTTGTGCTAATTTGTTTACAGCATCATAAGCCCAGTGTTTTGCAGGTACATCGGAAAAGGGATTAGCGAAGGCAGGAACGGCGAAGGCTACGGTAAGAGCGCTGGTTACAGCTAATTTGAGAAGTCTTTTGTTCATTAGAGAATCCCCCTTGAAGAATTATTTTAATTTCGCGGGTGTTGCCACCAGCATATCGGGATAATTACCCGTTCAAGGGGGAGGGCTCTGAATGAGTGTCCACGTTTCCTCAATCTGTCCTTCCTCTCTGCAGGGCTTTCTCTCGATATGCACCTGCCGCATTCCGCAGGATTTATGTTAACATAATTTCGACACGTTTTCAAGGATTCCTGCTCAATTCGCAGATGTAAGTTTTGGTAAAATCCTTGATTTATAAGCATTTGTTGCCAACGCAATCGTGTCGTGATAATCGTTATGTTGTTTACATAACTAATTATCATGTTATATATATTCGGCTAAAAAAAACAGAATCCTGCTTAATAAGCAGGATTCGTATATGGTAAATTATGGGACTTTTTTAATCGTAATTTCAATTCGTATCGGTCCGCCGGTGTAGGTGTCCTGTTCAGTTACGGCTGCAAGCTCAATTTTGCCGCGTTG
>NZ_JBYKYF010000396.1:0-2361 GCF_057736855.1 Sporomusa sp. | reverse complement strand
ATCTTTTAACATATAAGTATAGGCCATAATAGCAGGAGCTACACCAAATGAGACTAAATCGCACAAAGAATCAAGTTCTTTACCGAACTCGCTGCTTACGCCAAAATATCGGGCCACTCGTCCGTCCAAACCATCAGCTATCATAGCTGCCACAACGAAAAAAGCTGCATAGGTAAAATCACCCTGTAGCGTAAATATAATAGCAAACATGCCTAACACAAGATTTATTGTAGTAACTATATTAGGAATAGCGTTTCTCACTGTTCCTTTAACCTCCCTATTACTGTCTTACCGCCTTTAACTCTATCCCCCTTTTTTACCAGTACTTCTACTGTTGTCGGTACAATGAGTTCAGTACATGAACCAAACTTGATAAGCCCATAACGTTCGCCCTGTTCGAGTACAGAGCCCAGAGTGACCCACGAAACAATGCGCCGAGCTAGTATGCCAGCAATTTGAGTCACTAATACACGCACCTTGCTATTTTCTAGTCCAATAGCATGACGTTCATTTTCACTCGTTGCTGATTCTTTATATGCAGGTTTAAATCTGCCACAAGTATATTGCTGAAATTTAATTTCACCATGAACGGGACTACGATTAACATGAACATCAAAAACGGATAAAAAAATAGTTATTTTAAATACTTTATCATTAAGAAACTGGTCATCATAAACTTCCGTAACTGACATAACTTTACCATCGGCAGGCGATACAATCAAAGTATCGTCACAAGGCACTTCACGTGTCGGGTTACGGAAAAAGAAAGTAATAAAAGCTGTCAGTACTCCGGGAATAATCGCCCAATAGGCGCCCAAAGTAAGCGCGGTGATAATAGTGACCAGTCCAAGTACAGCAATATAAATATAGCCTTCTTTAACAACCGGATTATGTACCATCTATGCGCCTCCCCTCTCATGCTCTTCCGGTAAACAGGCAAAATGCAAGTTCAATATATCAGTATAATATACTTAGTTTACTTTGTCTAACTTTTTCTGTCTAATATTACTTTGATGGCAAATCGTGGTAAAGCCATCATTCGAATTACACGCTGGGGTTGTTGAATTAAACGAAACAACCATTCCAAACCCGCGCGCTGCATCCATAAAGGGGCACGTTGCACTGCACCAGCCATTACATCGAATGTGCCACCTACCCCCATACATACCGAGACATTAAGCTTAGTAAGATTCCGGGCTAGCCATTTTTCCTGCTTGGGAACACCCAAAGCTACCAGTAAAATATCTGGTTGGGACTCTATGATCTGCTGTACAATTTTGGGTTCATCTTGTTCTTTGAAATAACCATGTCTTGTACCAACAATTTTTAATCCTGGATAACGTTCTAAGGCAAACTGTTTGGCTTTGCCTATAATATCAGGATGACTACCAAACATAAATACTCTATAGCCTTTCTTGGCTGCTAGAGCTAATAAGTTCTGAGCCAAGTCATAACCTGCTACTCGTTCAGGGATAGTATATCCCTGATATCTTGCTGCCCATACCACACCTGCCCCATCCGGCACTACCAAGTGACATTGGGTAAGAATTGAGGCTAATTCCCGGTCTTTTTGCGCCAGCATAACCATCTCGGCATTGGCAGTAGCAATTAAATGTGGCCTTTTTTGGAGAATAAACTGTTCAAGCCTGGTCACTGCTTCGGACATCGTTACAACATCAATGGGAACATGTAAAACCGTTGCTTTTATACTCACTAAGAAACATATACTCCTTACATTTTTGTTTTTTCTACCCTAAAACATTGTACCACAAGTTTAAAATGACGGCAATCTCGACCATGGCCACTTCCAAAAAGGCTGCATGTTTTCTTCTTTTTGAGGCTTATTATCGTCGGGATTTAGCCATTCTTTGATCCGATCTTCCAATCGTGATGCTTTCGGTTCAGTTCCTCGGATAAAAGCACTGTATTCTATTTCTTTGCAGCCACTTCCCGCCAATTTTCCCGTAGTAGCACAAATGGGAATATTGGTAACAACATTTGCTGGAACAGGAAAATCGCTAGGTGGTGTATCGGCTACTATTTTGTAAACCATCTTACCCCATAAAGCTGATACTTCGGTACCAGAAATGCCTATCGGTTTACGGTTATCATTACCTGCATAGATTCCCACCAGGATATCTGGAGTATAACCAATAAACCAAGCGGTTTCATAATTATCGGTAGTACCGGTTTTTCCGGCGGCTGGCCGACCCAAATTAGCCGGTGTTGCGGTTCCATCTTCTAGCACACCTTTTAGCATATCTGTTACTATATACGCAATTTCCGGTTTCAATACGGCTTGTTGCACAATGTTATTCTCTTCAAGTACATTATCATTTCCGTTAGCCATCTTAAAAGTTC
>NZ_JBYKYF010000032.1:0-16155 GCF_057736855.1 Sporomusa sp. | reverse complement strand
CAGGCACACCGGCCGCCAGGTATTTTTTTACGCTTACGAGGACCTCGGACGGCGCCGGATTTACAGAGGCCGCGTCATGGCAGAAATACTGCAGCGCCTCATAGTTGTCAGCAATGGCATAGACAAAGGCGTTTGGCTCCCGGTCAAAGTCCGGGACTTGGTCGGTATAGGGCCAGTATTTTTCCGGCGGTACGCCGCATAAGGCCAGCGCGCCCATGGTATCGCGGATGTAGGAGCCGCAGTCGCCGGTTACCCCCTGCAGGTTGCGGGCATTTTTGTAGATAAAGAGCCGCGAGGCGGTAAAATGCCGGCCAAAGGCCCGGTTCTGAAAGTACTCGATAATGGCGGCCGCCGCATGGGCGGTACAGGCGCCCAGCTGGCCCTGATCCGGCACAGGCGTGCTGCACCACTGGCGCAGATCGATCTTTTCCGGCAGCGGCGCAGTATCACCGATCCCCAGCTGTTTAATGGCTTCCTTCAGGCTGGGATGACTTTCGGTGTAATCGCGCAGATCAGGCAGCGGCGGCCGCCAGCCGGTGCCCACCGTGCGCTTGTCGGGTAAAACCACTTGCATTTTCATGTGATAAATACCTCCTTTCTTGGGAGCGGAAATACGCTCAGTTACAATCACCCGGTTCAAAGCACGTTATGACACATTGTGTCAGAACGCAACTAGGATAGGTGTAAAAAACCTGTTCTCTTTAAAATTTTTTATTGTATGCTCACAACCGGCGAATAAAAAAAAGTGTTAGCTTGTGCCAATTTCCTGGACGCCGGCAGAAGCCTTAGTTATTCTTATGTCCCCAGAATTTATTATAATTCCGGTAGACTAAAAAGAGCCTCCTGTGATAAACACAAGGAGGCTTCCGCTTGAATTTACAAAGAGACTGTCGGAAAACACGCATCAAATCCCCTCCCCATACCTCGCAGGTCAACGGTGATTGTCATACAGGCAGTTCTCCTGGCTCTGGATCATCACTCGGCCAAACCTTCCCAGGGTTTCCCCCAGTGGTATCTCATGGCTCTGTTTCCCATTACAGTGGCGGGACCGCGTCGGCCTTGAACCGAACTTCCCTATTAAGCCCCGAAGGGCACCTGTACCAAAATATTTAATTTTCCTTTATTTGTCATTATCGTAGCACAAATACTCCCGCTTGTCACACTTTTTTGCTCGTCTTATTTTGACATTTTTCACCTAGAAACATCGACCGTCACAGGCTGACACAACTAGAAGACCAACCAAACGCCGTGGTTGACCAGGCCAGGCACGCCTGCCCACAGACAGATAAATTATCGGTCAGCTAAGCTCTTTGGCATAATACAAACGGGCAATTTTTTGTATGTAGTCTATGAACTGTTCACATAGCCAGGGATCAAGCTGCGATCCGGCCAGACGCCCGATTTCTGTCAACGCCTGCTCTCCGTCCAGGTTATCTGAGTGGTTCTGACGGTTGGTAAGTTCATCAAATACATCACATACAGCGATCATTCTGCTTAAAAAAGGGATTACCGCTTCTTTCAGACCTTGCGGATAACCGGTCCCGTCATACCGTTCGTGATGATACAGCACAAACGGACTTAACTCCGCCAGCCCAAAGGCCCTGAGGATAATTTTGCCATACATCGGATGAAGCTCAACCACTTTTCGCTCCTGTTCTGACAATGTCCCCGCTTTATTTAGCAGCACAGTGGGCAGGCAGTATTTGCCGATATCATGCACCAATCCACAGACAAAAGCCTTATTCCTTTCCCGGGTAGAAAAATTCATGCAGGCTGCCCACTCGAACATATGCATAGCCACACTGTGACTATGCCTGAGCGTAGCGGAATGATGCCTGCCCAAAAGCGGCAGCATGCAATCAATACCTTGCATAATGATACCTCCGTTTCTAGAGACTTTGGCAACCTAACTCGTCTCGTGAAGGCCAGACAGAGCTGAAAAGACTCCCACTCTCAGGCGCAGGCAAAAGAGGGTTTCCGTTGCGGAAACCCCCGGGGAATATGTCATAGAAATTACTTATTGAAGGTTAGAACTCTTTGTCCATTAATTGTTTTCAGGCCTTTGTACTGCTCGGCAGCCTTACGGGCTTGCTGCGCCAGAACAGACTGCGAAGCAAAGGATTTGGCAACGCCGGAGCTGAGGCTGGCCTTGAGAGTCGCAGTCTGGTCCGGAGCAAGAATGACGGCCGAGTTCAGGTTGCCGCCGGCATACCCCAGTTGGCTGGCAGTAAAGGATTTGGCAGCTACATCGCTAGTGCCGGCGGGCAGGCCGTTGTAAATGTCGATCTGATTGCCTTTGACAAACCAGAGCCGGTTGCTGTCGGCATAGATGCCCCAAAGATAACCGCCTGAGTTCACATTGCTTACTTTGGTCCAGGCAGCAGGTGTAGTCAGGTTGGCTACGCTGGTACGGTACACGCCGCCGACCATATTGCTGAAATAGGTATCGTAATTGCCCAGGAAAACA
This sequence comes from Sporomusa sp., assembly GCF_057736855.1. NCBI lineage: Bacteria > Bacillati > Bacillota > Negativicutes > Selenomonadales > Sporomusaceae > Sporomusa > Sporomusa sp. Next base: position 13,688 of record NZ_JBYKYF010000032.1, on the reverse strand, counting down.
TAGGCGGTATTGTCATCCACGATGGTAATATCGCGGAAATCGCCGGTCATGGCAGGAGTCTTGGCAACGGTAGTCTTGGTAAAGGTAGCCAGGTCAATGATGTCCAGGCGGGTGTCGGCGTTGGAGCTGCCGGGGTTCTGCGCGCCGCCCAGGGCGCAGACATAGAGTTTATTCTTGTAATGGTCGAGGGTGAAGGCGTTTTTGCCGACAGTTAAATGGTTGATATAAGTTAACTCCCCATTTGATGGGTTGATATAAAATTTTGCAACAATGCTATCGGAATACACAGAATAACCGCCGCTCGAATTGACGGTAAACAATGCATACAGATAATCACCAACAACGGTTAAGCCCTCACCATGGCATTCTGCCCCACTTGGCAGGGAGATACTAGACCAGGCTGTCGGAAACTGATAGCTGGCTGTTTGCGTATAGCCACTATTCATATTGACCACTGAGATTTTTGCAAAATCATAATCAGTGGCATATAAGAAATTCCCTTTGGTGGCTACCGCGTGCAAGTTGGCTACAGCACTCCAACTTGGCGATGCCAGCGGCGTCCATGAAGAAGCAAACGGATCAATGATCTTATTTGGCAGCGCCGTCGGCGTATAATTGTACTGGCGCAGCACCAGGCGGCTTTCATTACCCTGGAAGAAGTTGAATAGCGCCGGGTCGCTGTTTAAACCGGTAACTTTATTATTAACCGCGGTAAAGGTAATCGGATTTCCGTCCCGTTCGCCATTAATGGCGCCGGCCGAACCTTCTGAATAACCGGAATTGACAACCGTATAGCCGAATAAATTTTCCGGAGCTGCCAGTACGGCCGAGCTGCCAAGAACAGACAACGTCAGGGCCGTTACGATAACTCGTTTGAGAACACCGAATTTCATTCTCATTACTCATTCCCTCTTTTCTCTCGATTTTGTGCGCCTAAAAATCTGGAGTACCCCATTTTATTGCCACCCACCATCTCCTTTCAGCCAGGACTGGTCTTGCCTGTCTCTCATGCGGGGCATCACCTCCTTTACAAAAATAGAGTGCATTTAGTATTTGTACTGCAGTGTTACATAATAGGTACGGCCCTGCAGGGGATATTCGATGAGTTTGTTTTGTTTCTCTCCCGGTACATAGGTTCCACTGGTAAACGTCATTTCCGGCCCTTTGTCAAAGAGGTCGTTGACACCGGCGATAATTTGGCAGTCTTTATTGATTTTGTACTTAGCCCCCAGGCCGACGGTAGTCAGAGAGCTTTGAACCTTTGTCGGATTGTCCTGCCAGCAGTACATTTCATCAATATATTTCAGTTCCCCGAAAATCGCCAGCCGATTATCAGGGCGGTAGGTCAGACGCATTGAGCCCTCCCATTCCGGGGCGTAGAGCTGCGGCATCTTATAGTAAACGTTGCCAGTACCGGTGGGTGAATCGTTTTTGGCCCACTGTTTGGTATGCATATAAGTGCCTGCCAGATTCATATCCCATTTGTCCCAGCTGAAATTACCCTGTAGTTCCACTCCGTTAGCCTTTCCCTTGCGGGCATTGGAATAAGACCAATAATTATAGCCGAAGCGGTAAAGCTGGAGCATGTTTTTAGAGTCGCGACCAAAATAGGTCACTTGCACCTTAGAGGAATCGGCGCCCAGAAGCCTGCCGTCCCAGATGGCTGACAAGTCCCACTGCTTCCCTTCCTCTGGTACCGGAAATATACTTTGATTGGCGTACTGGGGTCCGTTATTCTTATTAGGACGGGGTAAAATGCCGGCACCGTCACCGGCAATTTCATACAGGTTGAGCAGCCGGTAGTAGGTACCATAGGTGGAACGCAACGTCAGATGTTCATCCATCTTCTTTTTTAGCGCCAACTGCCAGGTCACCTTATCATTAACCTGTGAATCCTCCTGATCGACCCATCTATTTAAGTCGGATTTTCCCAGCGCCCTCCCCATGACTTTGGAATAATTGTAGCGGATACTGGGAGTCAGCCAGAGATCAGCCGCCTGGTTGAGGGTTATAGTATCCTGCAATTGGAGATTGAACAGGGTATGTTCATAATATGTCCGAAATCGCTCGCGGTTGGTAAGGCTGGGTTCATAATCATATTTGTCCATCCGGCTGCCGTCTACATCCATTTTCTCTTTGGACCAGTTAGCCAGAAACTCAAACATATGGTTATCACCGGCCTTATAGGTGCCGTCAATGGCCCCGCCAAGCCGCCGAGAGTCGTAGGCACTCCATTTGCCGAGCACCCTTTCCACTCCGCCATTTGCCGCATGATCTGGATTACGGTAACGCTTGTCCTGGTCCAGATAGTTGACCTGCCAGCCCCATTCCAGATTGCCGGATGTATCCCGCCGGCCTACCAGCAAATCCTTGGTAGTTAGTTCCTGCCGTTTCCGCTCAAACCAGCCCGGCATGTCAATGCATGAGTAGCTAGGATCCGAAATATCCCCGGTGAGATACATGGCTGTTGGCAACCCCCGGTCAATTTTCTTCCAGCTGCCCTTGACCAACCAGTGGTCATCCTGCCATTTAATTATGGCATCAGTATTTTTGTAGTCGTTATTCTTGCGCCAGCGGGTGGAGTCCTCAGAAAGCTGGGATATTTGTTTGGCCAAACCCGCTGTCTGCTCATTGAAATTAGTATTAATATGATCTAGCGCTGACTTTGCTTGCTGATTATATACTTCTTCAGTCCAGCCAAATATTATCAGGGTAGCTTCCTTACTGCCAAAGGGAAATCTTTTCCAGAAATTTTCTATTGCTGTGGTTAGCATATCATTATACACAGCAGGAGTATTAAATGCCTTATTCAATTCGTCTGCGGTAGAAAAACCAGTGTTAATGCTCAACGAACTTAGTGATTGGTTTGCAAGATTAATCTGATTAGCCATTTCCGCCTGCAATCCCGGCATCCATTTCGCATAGGCCGCGTCCGAGCCAGGATTCTTATAACGGAAATCCCCGTCGCTCTCGTCACGGTTGATGCCAATCATCAGGCTGCCTTTACCCAGCGGCTGACTGATCTCCAACCCGGCAGTGGTGCCGCCCCAGGAGCTTTTGCCGATTCGGGCCGAGATATTGGCCTTGTCCGGCTTTTTGGTGATGATGTTGATAACCCCGCCCATATAGGTGCCGCCGAACCGAGCTGGGATATAGCCGCGGTACACCTCAATCCGCTCGACATTGTTAATGGGTATGGTGGAAATATCGACAGCCGCATCGCCGCCAAGGTTAGAGAGTACCCCATCCACGAATACCCCTACCTGGGCAGCCGTGCTGCCCCGAACACTGACGGTGGTATACTGGCCCTTGCCGGATACATAACGGACATGAACGCCTGGAACGTCTTTGAGCATTTCGGGCAATGTCTTCTGCTCGCCCTTGTAATCATCAGGCCGGATAATGGTCACCGTGCCCGGCGACAGCTTGGATTCCCAGTCTGGGCGCTTGGCTTCGACGGTTATGGCCTCCAGAGTATAGTCTGGCGCTGCGCCGGTGTCGGTTGCCGCAGTGTCCGTTGTTGACGGTTCGCTCTCGGCTGCCGCCGCATAAGTTATACCGCCATAAGCGGGGGACAGACTGAAGGTCAGTGTACAGGCGATGCTTAGTGCCAGAGCTTTTTTCTTCACTCTCCGTTGTCTCACTTCGTGATCTCTCCTCTTTCTTAAAACTTCACCAATGCATGAAATGTAATAAGTGCCCTCCTTTTCCTGGATGTCTCGCCAACCTTCGCCCTGTCGCTCGCAAGGTCTTTCGAAGATTGTCCTACAGGCAGTTCTCCTGACTCCAGTTCATCGCCGCTCCTGCCTTCCCGGAATGCTTTCCAGTGGCCTATCAGGACCGGCTCCGTGTTACAGTGGCGGGACCGCGCCGGTTTTTCACCGGTCTTCTCTATTAAACCCTTTGATAGGGAACCTGTATTTAAAACTGTCTTACAAAGCAAAAATAGATTTCTCATAGAGCCACCCCATTGCGAACCTGTGGTAGCTAGATGAGAAATCCATGAAACAAAGCTTGTCGCGGCAGATACCGCCCTGCGCCTGTAAACACAGACTGCCCAAATAATCCCCTACCCATCGCTCGCAGGTCACCGGTGATTGTTGTACAGGCAGTTCTCCTGGCTCTGAATCATGGCTTCCCTTACCTTCCCAAGACATATTTCTCAGTGGCATACCTAGGGTTGCTCCTCATTACAGTGGCGGGACCGCGCCAGCCTTACACCGGTCTTCCCTATTAAGCCCCATAGGGCACCTGTACCTGGCTATTAAATTGTCTAGCTTTTTCCTGGTCAATCTCTTGGCTTACCTTTCGCCTGATAAGGCTTGCTGAGGTAAATGCAGGTTTTTACCTTCCGGCCCTGAAAATATTGCACCAGTTCACCCGGCTGCGCCAGCCAGTTATACCGGCGATATTCCCAGACCCAGGGCACGGTTACCCGAATGGCGTTAATGCTGTCCAAATATCCCCAGCGGGCAAAAGCGCGGTTCAGGCCAATATCCTGGCGCCGTTCCCACAACTCGGCCAACGGCACTAATATGTAACCGCCGTGTACTCTCCCCGGTAGAACGCCGTTTTTGTTTTCTGCTGGCTGACTGTCTGTCAGGGCGGTCGGGTACATAGCAGCAGCCGGCAAGGCCTTCCGGCTGCGTCCGGCAGCGGTAAGCCGATGACTGCCAGCACGAACATTCAGCACCGGATGACTGCCCTCCCGGCGAACCCGCGAACCTCTCCAGGACTGCCAGCTGCCATCGCTGTAGGTGATCAGGTGCTCCAGCCGTCCGGCTCCATCCGGTGTTTTGCGGACGGCAGCCAGCACGCCGGTCAGATCATGCTCATGTCCGCCGCTGTGTCTGGGGTAATACTGGTAATAGCCGAGGAAATAATGGCTGTCGCTTTCCACGACCGAATAGTACATAGCCGGACGGGGTGGATAAAACAGCAGATTGTACCAGTTGTTATTGAGCCGCCAGTCGCGGTCATAATTTACAAGAGTAAAGGTATTCTCCGCCATGCGCAGGCCATCGACCTGACCATGCAGGCAGATAATCGGCGCCCAGCGCGCGGCTATGTCATCTACAGCGGCGGCATTCACCGGCATCGTCGTCCACACGAGGCATAGATACAAAAGGATCAAACAGCCTGCGCTTTTTCTCATGATCGGCTCCTTCTCCAATCACTCAGCCAAAAACTTTTACTTGCGGTTATAGAGCGTTATTTCATCGATCGCATAAACTTCCATATTCCAGGTACCGCCCCGGGGCGGTGACTGGACAAGAACTCCTTGTCCCACAAACGAGATCAGGTTGCCTGTGGCCAAAGCGGTTTCCAGCAGGCTTTGCAGCCTGGTTTCGGATGTCCTGACCACTATGCTTTTGCCGGGAGTGTCGCGAAGCTCCACCACTGCATAGCAGCTGTTGGAAAGTGCATAGCAATTTATCAGACTGACATGACCAAATAGCTGAACATTCGGCGGCATTAAAACCACGCCGGAAACCGGCGGCACAGCGGTGGCGGCGTAGCCGGCTGCCGGCAGGGAGGTGGTTAAAAGCAACACCAGCGTGACTGTCCGCAATAGTTTACTCATAATCCAGATAACCTCCTGAGTGTAAAATTACTCAATTATCTTAGGTGTCAGCATGATGACCAGTTCGGTCTCGGTAACCTGCTTGGATGTGGAGTGAAACAATCCCCCCACCAGCGGCAGTTGGCCTACAATGGGAACTTTGAAGGTGTCTTTGGTTTCCTGGCGCTGAATCAGGCCTCCCAGCACAATGGTTGATCCGCTTTTCACCCTAAGGGTGGCATCGGCCTGCCGGGTGCGAATATTCGGATTGCCGTTTTTGGTGGTATCGGTTTTGTTGCTCACTTCCGGCTGGATGCGGGTGGTAATGTAACCGTCTTTATTTACGGTCGGCGTTACCTCCAGTTTAATGCCAACATCCACATAGATTACCGAGATGATGGGAATGCTGCCGGTCGTAGGTTGCTGGCTCTCAACCGCCAGTTTATCGCCGATCAAAATTTTAGCCGCCACGCCATCTAAGGTGGCAATACGCGGACTTGCCAGCAGCCGGCCCTTTTTCTTCTCTATTAAGCGGTTAATAATCCCCTGCAGGTTAACGCCGTATTTGCCTGTTCCAATCCGGTATTGCAAATCATCGTAAAGAATGGGCGCAGGCAATTTGGTCGAAGCTCCCCAGTCAATACCAAGATTGGACAAATCATCACGATTTATCTCGACCACCTGCACTTCAAACATAACCTGCTTGGGCGGAGTATCAATCTGTTTCAGCAAATAGTTGACTTGTTCATACACTTCTGGACTGCTCATAATTACGAGGGTATTTCTCAGCGGATCGGTTTTTATCTGGTCCTCGGGCACAAGTGCGCTCAGCAAAGGCTTGGCCTGCTCAACTTTAAGATAATCTAGTTGCACAACTAGCGGTTTGAGTCCGGAAGTATCAGACTCAGGAACCGATACAGCCGTCCCGGCGGTGTCACTAGGAGCACCAGACGGCGGCGCAGCTGCCTCTTGCCCGGATGCCGGCACGAAAACAGCATCAGTCGGCGCAGCCAGCGAAAGCCAAGGCAATAGTACAATCAGCAAAATCACTATAAGGGAATAAAAACAGCGCTGGCGATAACCTGCCAAGATACTCACCGTCTTTCAGATCACTTGCTCTGCGTAAGTCATATCACCTGTTTCCGTTTCCCGAAATCTATCCCACTACTAAAAATGAAAGAAGCCGCCCGCGATGCAAATGACACATCCCTGGAGGCTTCTTGATTTATTCCGGCATAATGGCCTGAACAAATGCCGTACATCCAAATCCCCTCCCCATCGCTCGCAGGTATAACGGTGATTGTTGTACAGGCAGTTCTCCTGGCTCTGGATCATGGCTCCTCCGGGTCTTCCCGGAACGTATCGTTCCAGTGACATTTTTCCGGAATTGCTCCCCAATACAGTGGCGGGACCGCGCCGGTCTTTAACCGGACTTCTCTGTTAGGCCCTTGCGGGCACCTGTACCCCTGTATGCAATTGGCTGAAGCCATTTTTTCTAGTGAATTGGCTCACAATTTGTTTTGTTTTCAGAATATCCTAATCCTACCAAACGGTAAATGCCTCAAGTGAGGTATTTTCGGGGGAGTGGCACAATCACAACATACCTGCATTCCGGATATGCTGAAGTTTCGCAATGAGCTCCACCCTCGAACTCGTGCCTGTCTTGGCAAACAAATTGCGAATATGGGATTTAACGGTTTCCAAACCAATACACAGTATTTTGCTTATTTCTTTATTGGTCTTTCCCATTGCCATGATATGCACAATTTCCTGCTCCCGGGGAGTAAGTACAATGTTTGCTGACAATTCGTCATCCAGCAAGGAAATATAATCAAAAATGATAAAAAAGCAGGTTTTCTCCTCTTCGCCAATTCGCAGGCAGCTAAAACTCACCATAGCCGACAAATAATGCAGCGTACCGGTATGACTGATTAAAGGATTACCGGCATCCTTAGGCTCCACGCTAAAAAATTCACAAATTTTCGTAAGTTGTTGAAACAATTCCGGGTGTTCTGTAAAAATCTCTCTGGCGTTCTCATTCTGATACTTTGTTTTTAATTGCCAGTTTAAAATGCAGATTCCATGACCGGGTTGCTGCAGTTGCCGAAAAGCTCGTTGAGGTATCATTTATAACACCTTCTGCCTTTGATTTTTTCTTATGCTCATAAGCAAAGATCATAGCAAGTCAGTACAAATAAAAAAAGCTCTCCATGGAAAAGAGAGCTATTCTGTCAATAGAGCTAAACGTCTATTCACAGTTGCATAACCTCCTTCCCATCGTTCGTAGGTCAAGCGGCGATTGTCAGATAGGCAGTTCTCCTGGCTCCGGATCGTTGCTCCTCCACGCCTTCCCAAAGGCAAACTTCAGTGACATTATGTGGATTTGCTCCCCGTTACAGTGGCGGGACCGCGCCGGCTTTCAACCGGCTTCTCTTTTAAGCCTCTAGCGGCGCTGCAGATACATAGCATTTTGGCCAAATATCTATCGCCCCGCTTATCAGGCACCTATCCCAGCAGTATTCTTTTGTCGGTTCACAGCATTAATCTACAGGCAGCAGTATTATCTTCTAATGTAAGAGTAGGACATGCGGGGTGAGACGTAAATACCTCAAATGAGGTATTTTGGTAAAAAGCATTCACGGTTCGACACTGCTTAACCTCACACTGCCACAAGTTCCCGTCCCTTTTTATCCTCCTATTATCAGGGCATGCTTTGGACAAATTTTTCTTTTAGGACAACGCCGTTTTCATTCCACTTGAGGGCTGAGCCGGCGGGAAATTTTTGTTGCGTCCCGTCCTCGGCTGTCAGGGTAACCGCATCTTTGATCGTACCGGCGATAAGTTCGCCTGCTTCGTTAAAAGTGACCGTTTTCCCCTTGCTGAGTTTTATGAAACCGGCGGTATCAGCGCCTTTTATAAGCTTTTGCCAACCCACTGGGCGCAGGTAAGTATCCTCCGCCAAAGTTCCTGACATAACTGCGCCCGAGTCATAGAACCTGAGAACAGTATCTTCTTTAAAAGTCACATAACCATACTTGTCCTCTGTTAACCGCAAAGTAGCCTGATGAGCTATGGTTCCTGAGATAACATCACCCTGCTCACTAAAGGTTACCACGGTGCCGCCTTTATACAGCAAATGGCCGTATCCGGGAATCGTGACAGGATAGTTTCGGGCAAAATACGGCCGGAAGCCAAACCGGCCAAAATAAGGGCCGCTACCTGCATAGACGGTTGAAAAGTAATAATCATCAATGACCCGGTTCCAGCCGCGCGGCAGCAGCAGCGTATCCTTGTCCAGCGTTCCAGTGACGACTTCTTCCTGGTCATTCAATGTGACAACAGTATTTTTCTTGAAAGTGATAGGATCACCGGCAGTCCAGCCCTGCGGATGAAGCTTAGTATCCTTTGCCAGCAATCGAGTTGCTGCCCAGGCATCGGGCGCTGTCACCGCCAACGTTGTCCCCCATACAAGTATGCCTACCAATACGCGAACAACAAAGCCACCCATCATCCTAATCATCCTCCTTGCAATCTTTTCCTATAGTATAGCAAATTGCCGGCTGAATAACATCCGCAGGATGTGTCAGTTCTTTGCCATTTCAGTCAGTTTTTTCCTGAGAATCGCCAAAATCAAGCTTTGCCAGGCTTTCAGGCAGGACTCAATTTCCGTACCTGTAATAATTGGCGCTTCCAGATAGTATTTAGCCGCGGCTAAGGTCAGCAGTTCATTACCCGCCTGACGTACTTCCACACCCGACAACAATTCCCATTGCAGTTCATCGAGAAGGTGGACATAAGCGGCTGCATAGGTTACCAAATAATTATCTCCGTCCAGCTGGTGGAGCGCATCCATAAACTTCGGTTTCAGCATTGTTTTTTGGCTTTTTTTGATATAATCCTGCCATAAACTTTCTTCGGTAAGACCATAGCGTTTGAAGCGGCGCAGCATGCTGTGCTGTTGGCGCGGCGACAATCCGGTCTGTTTAAATAGCGCCTCTTTGACTGCCGGCAGGACGGTCCGGCCGATGAGTTCACCCAGTTTGGTGTGTTTGCCGGCACTCTCCAGGTACAGCGCCGCTTGCGGGTTGGCGATAACAATGGTCTGGTCGGTTCCCGAGCCGGTAGCCAGACCTGTCGAATAATTGCTGCCGGCCATAAGTTCCTCCAGCGCGGCCGTCTTAGCTTCGGTACAAGTTACCAGAGCACGGTTTAAAATTCCTGGCGGCAAGTCGGCGTCGATGACCAGGATAATATTGATGGTTCCAGGTTTTTCTACCATATTTTTGTCAATGGGCTGGAAATAATCTGCCGGGTCGCCGACCCGGCCGCCGTTAACCTCAACCCCACCGGTTACGATAGCCGTAACGGTCAGATTCTCATAGCATTGCGCATGTATGGCAACATTCTCCATGGACGCCGCTGTTTGCATCCCGGCCGTCGTCGCCGGCTCAAGCCCGATTTCCTCTGTAACAAGCCGCATATGTTCCTGATAGGTAGGTGCGCGCATGACGCAAGCCATCCCGGCGCCAGGGTTGCAGTCATTATTAAAAACTGCCGTCAGATCCTCCCGATAGCCGCCGTTTACAATAGCAGTGCTGGCTACCTTACGGGGCTGTTCAAACGGAATCACAATGCTTTTATTGTAACGATATACAGAATCACCAGTACTTAGCGTACATAATTTCAAGGCCTGCTCCCTCCCATGTAACCAACTGCTCATGTTTTTCATCCTCTTTTCCAAATCTGATCGAACTCCCCCTGCACAGTCACCGACCAAGCTGCAGGAAATGCCTGCCGGACTTCCTAAGCAGCCAGCCTATGTGGCCGGAGCATTTATCTTTGCTTAACTCATGTTCACACTTACTAGCGCGAATACATGAAACAGCGCTAGTAAGTGCAAACTGCAGCAGTGTAAAAGTATCATTAAGAAAAAACATCTCCTTGTTAAAAGGAGATGTCTACTATTACATCACCGACACATTTGCTACACGCGCCGCCTGTAATTGCACTTGTACTGAAATAAGCGTATATATCCCCCTACCTCATGGGTAAAAACGGCGACTGTAAATTAGGTAGTTCTCCTAACTTTGTTTCATAGCGCGTCCAAACCTTACCGAGACATTTTCTCCCAGTGGCATCACCTTTAACTGGCTCCCCCAGTAAAGTGGCGGATCGCTTCGGATTTTCATTAAGTCCGTAAGGCATCTAACTCATTGGTATTCAGTTATCCGGTATCTTAATGCTTTTTGGTTACCGGATTATGGATATCCTGAATGGCATCTTTTATATGCTGTACATAGATATCCTGAATGGCGGGGTTTTCCCCCAATCCATGGATATAGGTGTCCACTTTAAAGCCGGCAGCCATAAGCTGGCTCTTAAAGGAGTCTTCTTCATCACCGGCCATATCATTGTTGGCATGATCGCCGGCTACCAGCATAAACGGCATTAGGGTAACTTTTTTGACTTTGTCGGCTTTAAGCTTTTCGATAGTGCCTTCAAAGGTCGGATAACCTTCTACCGTGAAGACATAGGCATTTTTATAACCAGCGTCCTGCAGCTTGGCTTGCAGCACACCATAGGCAGCGGTTGCCGGATGCGGACCACCGTGACCCATTAGCATAACGGCTTCATTTTTCTTTAATTTAGGGAATTGAGCAGCTACCGCTTTAATAGCTGCCAGATAGTCATCGGGTTGGTCTTCTTGTCCCATGTAATAAAGCACTGGCCGGCCAATGGCGATTTTTTCGAAATCTTTAGCCGCCTTAGCATGTTGTACCACACCGGCAATCAGTTCATATTCCTCACCAGGCGTTATTTGCATAGGCTGAACAATTACCTCGGTGTAGCCTTCAGCTTTTAGGCGGTCAAGCGCCTGTTTTTCTGTGTCAATTTTTATGCCGTCCCGTTCAGCCAGTTTTTTGATGATAATCCGGGAGCTAAATGCCCGGCGCACTTCATAATCCGGGAACTCGGCCTTGATTTTATTTTCTGTAGCTTCGATGGTTGATTTCAGGGTTTCCGGATATGTAGTACCAAAACTTACAACCAAAATAGCTTTTTTGCCGGTATTAGCCGGAGCAGCGGCCGCCGGCGAGGGCAGCAGGCTAACACAACTGAATACCGCTAACATGAGGATGCCGGTAATGAGTGAATAAAGGCTTTTCATGTGAACAGACAACTCCTTTGTTTTATGATCCAGATATCCTGTTTGAAAGTTTGCTCAGCGGCTTATAGACAGTCCCGCTCAAAAAATAATCTACAGCAGAAAACATCCTCTAACTGCTCTGTACTGTACCATATACATTCCTAACGAAAACATTGGCAGCCGCTGCCTAAAACAAAAACTCCCAACCGTCTGCCGGGGGAGTTGTAACAGTACTGAATACAAAACTCCTGGCCAAAAAAACCAGGAGCGAATTAGTAAACGCGTTGTAAAAACGCTTACTGTAATCCCCTCCCCATACCTCGTGGGTAACAAACGGTGATTGTCAGATAGGCAGTTCTCCTGACTCCGGATCATAGCTCGCTTAAACCTTCCCAGGATAACCATCCCAGTGGTATATCTTAAGCTTGCTCCCCGATACAGTGGCGGGACCGCGCCGGCCTTACACCGGACTTCCCTATTAAGCCGCAAGGGCACCTATCTCCAGGATTCAGTTTTATGATATTACTATATGTTATCTGGGAACACTTGTCAATACCTAAAACATTTTCCAGAGTAGACGTCATAATCCTCCTTAGCTCCCCGCCTTTTACAGATAAGTGCAAAAAAAAAACAGGGTCAAATGACCCGTGCCTAACGGCATAAAAGTGAAAGGAGCGTTTAGAAAAATGGCAAAAATATTAAAACTCCCAACTATTATAGTTGAGAGGTTTAACCAGCATGCTAAATAAAAACTCCTGGCCAAAAACCAGGAGTGAATTAGTCAGACGCGCGCTAAAAAACGCTTACTGTAATCCCCTCCCCATACCTCGTGGGTAAAAAAACGGTGATTGTCAGATAGGCAGTTCTCCTGGCTTCGGATCATAGCTCGCTTAAACCTTCCCAGGATGTTGCATCCCAGTGGCATATCTTAAGCTTACTCCCCGTTACAGTGGCGGGACCGCGCCGGACTTCGACCGGACTTCCCTATTAAGCCCCGTAGGGCACCTACCTCAAATATTCTGTTTATCTTATTCAGTATATACTTCGTTCAAAATAATTGTCAAGGTATATATGCCCTTATCACTATAGCACTTTCCACGCTGGTCAAAGCATGTTGCTGCCTCTGGAGCCGTTCCAAAATGCGGCACATACCTTACACCCAATAAACGGTAGGTCAGAAATAGGCAGAATGTAGTTCAATAAATTCCTGAGATTTAACGCACAAAGTTGTTTTGTATATCTCTACTAATAACTGCATATAAATGCCGTATCTGACTTTCATGTCACCTTTATCTTCATGCGAAAGGAGCAGTGCCTATGGTAAGAATAGCGCTTTCCTTTTGGTTGTCGAAAGCCGCTCCAACAGCATGGATATTAACCTCTGTTGTCGTCCTTGGCACCGGCTTGCTGGTACTGCTTCAAATACAACTCAACAACTGGCAAGTAGGGTTCTATAATCACCTGCAACAACATAGCCTGTCCGGTTTCTAACAATCTTTAGTTCAATTTTCTATGATTTGTTTAATTCTTGTCGTAACCTCAGGCTGGCAAACCCATGTCAAAATGGTACTTCAACTCCGCTGGCGACAGTGGCTGACCGATAAATATATCACGCTATGGCTACATAATCAGACTTATTTTTATATGAATCGCCTTGCCAATGCAGTAGATAATCCTGACCAGCGTATCGAAGAGGATATTCAGCTTTTTGTTACCCATTCCCTCGAGCTAGCCGTAGGATTACTACGCCATCTAATAACCCTTATCGCATTTTCCACAGTCCTTTGGCAATTGTCAGGGGAACTCAAATTCTCTATCTTGACAATAGTAGTTGTAATTCCGGGATATTTAGTTTGGTCTGCTCTCCTGTATTCCGCTTTCGGAACCTGGGTAACCATGAAAATTGGCCGCCCGCTAATGCTGCAAAACAATATCCAGCAAAGTAATGAAGCCAATTTCCGCTATAACTTGATTAGG
>NZ_JBYKYF010000395.1:0-2372 GCF_057736855.1 Sporomusa sp. | reverse complement strand
TCAAGTTGTTCCCAGTGGCAGTTATCCTGTAACGTTAGCTCTTCCAGGACGGCATAATGTCGAAAACGCCATGCTGGCCGCCATCGCTGCCCTGATCCACGGCTTATCACCTGAAGCAGTAGTAAATGCGTTGGCTAGTTTCCGAAGTGTTGAGCGGCGTATGAATATCTTTCACTTACAAGGTCTTACAATTGTTGACGATACTGCCCTTAATCCTGGCAGTATTGATGCTGTATTTACGACCTTAGCCTCTCTTCGCTATCAGCGTATGATTGTTGTCAATGCCATTCGTGGTCAGCGCGGTACTGCCATTAATGCTGCTAACGCGGCTGCTTTGGCCAGACAACACAAAAAACTGGCGTTTGATTTGATTATTACTGCCAGCAGTGACTATGTTGAGCTGACAGATATCGTTACCGCCGAGGAAAAACTGGCCTTTGTAACAACCCTTACTACCCTTAAAACCGATTACATTTACACCAATACCTTAACTGATGCTATAAAACAGGCACTAAGGAAAGCCCTGCCTGGTGATCTTTTGGTATTACTGGGGGCTCAAGGTATGGATGCCGGGAGACAAGTATTGTCAGCGCTAGCAACCACACCGGAAGATCATTATCAGGAGCAGACATTTCATCCCCCATTGGCATGGACCACAACCGCCAAGTAATACTATTGCCTATTATTTAGACTTTGGCCTTTTATTCACATAACCAGAAAACATTGCTTGCAGCTTAGCTGGGTCTTCAGTAAAAGCTAAGCACACATGAAGAGGAATCGTAGCCACAAAAAACATGGTTATCCAATAGTAGACAATCCTAATACCTGCAAGCCCGCCAAAGGGCCTACTTAGCCATGTCCCATATTCCGGAAAAAGGAAGGGCATGGCAGCAAAACCGCTAATTCCCATCACCAGCCCCCATAAAGTAAATAACGCTTTTTGCCCAGGATTATACCGGCCATAATTAGGATGACGTTCCGTAACAAACAACGCATAGCGGACGAAACTGCGCAAATTGGCAAGATCACGCGGCAAAAACAGTATTTCCGTGTATTTTCCGGTAAATAAATAGTAGCAAATTTGGCCAAACAAATTTAGCATCAGGATCATACCGGCAATAGTATGAGTCTTACGCACAACACCATACGACAGTCCAGGCCAGGGATTATTAAGGTATAATCCGGTTATTACCAGATACATAACAGCAAAAAACATAATCCAGTGAAAAAGCCGTACTGGCAGCGGATGTAGTAACAGTTTCATAAAAATAAAATCCCCCAAACGGGGGATTTTCATGTTAGTCTGCTAGCATTTATTTAAATTATTCTGCGGACATTAAGAAGCTAAGGCTTGTGCCTTCATCCTACGTAGCCGGCACAAGCCAAGTCTTATCTTACAACTTCAAATGAACTTTTGGAATATTTTTTCCGTAAAAGATTTCAGCCATCTCTTTTTTCAGGCGTTGTTTAATTTTCTTTTTTTCTCCAGCCTGCAATTCTTTTTTGGCTGTACCAAACAAATAATTATCCAAATCAAACTCCTTTAACAGCATCTTGGTGTGAAAAATGTTTTCCTGATACACATTCACATCAATCATCTGGTACAAATCGCGATTGTCACTGGAAATATAGTTTTGAATCGAATTGATCTTATGGTCGATAAAAAATTTTTTACCGTTAACATCACGAGTAAAACCACGTACCCGGTAATCGATAACAGCAATATCTGGGCGAAAGGTGTTAATGAGGAAGTTCAATGCCTTAAGAGGTGAAATATGGCCACAGGTCGATACATCAATATCTGCACGGAAAGTACTGATACCTTCATCCGGATGACTTTCCGGATATGTGTGGACAGTAATATGGCTTTTATCTAAATGGCAAACAACCGCATCAGGCATGGGTTCATTCAGCTCACATTCCCCACATTCCTCAGTATTATAAATCGCCCCAGGCTGGTGCACTGAATCCTCGGCAATCAGCATGGTTACGCTGGCTCCTTGCGGATCATAGTCCTGTTTGGCAATATTTAAGATGTTAGCCCCAATCATGTTAGCTACTTCGGTTAGGATATTCGTCAGACGTTCGGCACTGTATTCTTCATCAATGTATTCGATGTAAGAATGGCGATGCTGCGGAGTTTTCGCGTAGCAGATGTCATACATATTAAAACTAAGTGATTTTGTAAGATTATTAAACCCATAAAGTTTTAGTTTTTTAATTGATTTAATTTCCATCTTGCCTGTCCTTCTCCTCACAGCTTAAAAGTCATTTATGCGATGTCTTTAAAAATTATACCACACCAAAGCAAAAAGTATAAGTTTTTAGGAATCTTTTTACACCAGACTGTAGATATTACCATTCTCGCCTAT
>NZ_JBYKYF010000031.1:0-16184 GCF_057736855.1 Sporomusa sp. | reverse complement strand
AGCCTAAATCCCCCTTGGCAAGTGGTAAAATTCCCTTGACTGCCAGCAGCATAAGCAGTTTCAGCCGCATCTCAGGAGCTGCCATAGCAGAATGCTGTTGCAAATAAGTATCCAATGCTGCTGTTGCCTGATGGATATAGCGGCAGGCGATGCTAAACTCCCGTTCAGATAGCCGCCGGCAATAGTAAGCCAGCCTTCCGCCGCAGTAATTTCCTGCTGTATCCAGACCAAAGAATTTATTCTGCAAACTGGCCCGAAAACAGCCGAAAGCCGCCAGTTGCCCCATGCAGTCGGCTATCAGCTCATCAAGCGGATGATTTTTCATACCACCAAATAATCGGAGTGTACAGTAATGGCTGCACTCATGCGCCAGCCTGATTGTCGCTGACTTCTCCAGCCATACTGCTTCAGACAGAGCCACCTCACTCGCCGGCAAACCGCAATAGCCGCCTTCAGACAGCAGCACCAGGCGATGCCCAACAATTGCCGGAGCTTTTGCACTAATCGTAAAAGCATTAATATTGTCAGGTAAAATCAGCGGCGCTACCCGGCCCGATATCATTTGCTCAAGCAGAATAAAATCGTGTTTTGCTGCCGTTGACAGCACAGGAATGTGACCAACAGGAGTAGCCGCTAAAAATAATTTCAACTCTTCCGGTCTCTGCCAGGCAAAGTTGGCAACAGGCAAAGCAAAACATGCTTCCAGTGCCGAAAGTACCCCCAGCCTAACTGCCATGTTACTGCACTGCCGCCACTGGGCAACATGTTCTTCATCGCCCTTTCATAGAACTTTATAATATTTTCCTTAGACATCTTTTTCCTCCTTTTAAGCCACTTGAAATAATAATTTATTAATTAATACGGATAAGCGGCAAAAGCATTACGCCCGTACTTTTCCAGTAAACTTTGTGTGTAGTGAACTGCTATCTGTTAAAAACTTAGCACACATACAATTGTCGTCAACTTAAAGACCACACAAGAACCAGCCTTCTGTATTTACTGTTAATTTATTTGCAACAAGTTATGTTGGTAAAGCTTGGAATATGGTATCATTAGAACATGAAGGGTATCATATGCTTTCTGTTACAGGAGGAATATTCGTGCACTTATGTATGCCTTGTACGGACAGAGTAGGTCTCTTGTTGGATGTTTCCCGGGTTTTTGCCGAATCCAGGATCAACATTTCTGCGGTTGAAGTGGAGCAAGGGGCTGTATATCTAAAATGCCAAACAGTGTATGCTGAACAAAAACAAGAACTAATAAATGCTTTGCAACAGATAGACGGTATACACAAAGTCATCGAGGTTTCTTATATGCCATCAAAGGAACGGGCTGAGCAACTGGACGCTATCCTAGCTTCCGTGCAGGACGGAGTTTTGGCAGTAAATGAGCTTGGAATTCTTAAACAATGCAACACCGCAGCAGCCAAAATCCTTGGACTGAATGACACTCAACTTGAACAGCCATTGCCCAGCCAGTTGGCAGAGAGTCTGTTTATTACCCGCACGTTGCAGGAGGGTCGCTCCTTCCGCAACCGGGAAGTATTCCTGGATAGCATGGATGGTTATTGTGTGGTCAGCACCCGGCCCTTGCGCAATGATACTTCAGGGGTAGTTGGTGCAGTCGTCATGCTGCGCGATAGTCGGGATGTCCGTGACATGATCCAAAAACTGACAGCTTCCCTACCTGTCACTTTTCAGGATATTTCGTGTGCCAGTCCGGCTATGAAAAAAGTGGTAGAGCTGGCGCAGCGGTATGCCGGTAGTTCTTCTACCGTACTTATTCGTGGCGAAACCGGTACTGGCAAAGAACTTTTTGCTAGGGCACTTCACAGTCATTCGCCACGCGCCAAAATGACCTTTCTGCCTGTCAACTGTGCCGCTATTCCAGAAACCCTGCTGGAAAGTGAATTGTTTGGTTATGAAGAAGGATCATTCACCGGAGCAGCCAAAGGCGGCAAACCCGGCTTGTTTGAACGAGCTAACGGCGGCACACTGTTTCTTGATGAGATCGGAGAAATATCGGTTTATCTCCAAGCAAAGCTGCTACGGGTACTCCAGGAAAAACGTGTTCGCCGATTAGGCGGTTCACGTGAACTACCAGTGGATGTACGTATTATCACGGCCACCAACCGCGACCTGGAAGATATGGTAGCCCGACAATTATTCCGAGAAGATCTATATTACCGTTTGAATGTGATTCCAATTTTTTTGCCGCCGTTAAGGGAACGTACGGAAGATATTCCTTTGCTGGCCGAACAGTTTCTTAAGCGGTTTGCCGCCAAACTGCAGTCGCCGGTATGTCGTTTTTCGACCGAAGCCATGGAGAAGTTAAAGGCCTATTCTTGGCCTGGGAATGTACGGGAACTAGAAAATATTATTGAACGGGCAGTTAATCTAGTAGATGGTCCGGAAATTCAGCCAGAGCATCTGCATATTGGCAAGAAGCCAGCAAACAACAGACCGTCAAAAGTACAATTTGAAACCTATCAGACGCTGGAAGAACGTATGGCTGAAGTAGAACGTGAGATTTTGCGGGAAACGATGAAACGATTTGGCTCCTCGCGGCGAGTCGGAGCGGTGTTAGGACTATCTCACACCGCGGTTATCAAGAAAATGAAAAAATATGGGTTATGGTCTGATAGTCCTAATAAAAGACAATAAGTTTCTGGTACAACTGTAAACATTAGGCAACACTGTAAACCGTCTTGTAAACAAAAGATTACAAAATAAGTGATTTTTCCCTATAAATCCTTCTTTTGGGAGTTGGCATGTATCTTGCAATATAACATCATTGAAGGCAAGTTGCTTCCAACCAACATGTTACATTTAGAAGGAGGATTTATTCATGGAAAAAAGAACTATCGCCGAACCATTTAAGATTAAGATGGTTGAACCTATCAAAATGACAACCCGGGCACAGCGGGAAGAAGCCATTAAGCAAGCCGGTTATAATACCTTTTTGCTTAATTCCAAAGATGTATATATTGACTTGCTCACCGACAGCGGCACTTCTGCCATGAGTGATAACCAATGGTCTGGTATGATGCTTGGCGATGAAGCCTATGCAGGCAGCATCAATTTCTATAACCTCCAGGAAGCTGTACGCGAGCTTTATGGCTTTAAATATGTAGTGCCAACCCACCAAGGGCGCGGTGCGGAAAATATTTTGTCCCGAATTGCCATTAAACCAGGTGACTGGGTTCCCGGCAATATGTACTTCACTACTACCCGGGCTCATCAGGAAATGAACGGAGCTAGCTTTTATGATGTAATCATTGATGAAGCACACGACTCTCAAGCCGACCATCCCTTCAAAGGCAATATTGATTTGAATAAATTCCAGAGCCTAATTGACCGTGTCGGCGCCGACAAAATTCCTTATATTTGCGTAGCTGTTACCGTTAATCTGGCTGGCGGCCAGCCTGTCAGCATGCAAAACCTGCGTGAAGTGTCTGCACTGGCACATAAGCATAATATCAAGGTTATGTTTGATGCTACCCGTTGTGTGGAAAATGCTTATTTCATCAAGGAACGCGAAGAAGGATATCAGGATAAGTCAATAGCCGCTATCCTGAAAGAAATGTTCAGCTATGGTGACGGTGCTACCATGAGCGGCAAGAAAGACTGCCTTGTCAATATTGGCGGTTTCCTGGCTCTTAATGACGAAGAACTGTATCAAAAAGCCACCGAACAAGTTGTTATTTTTGAAGGTATGCCCAGCTATGGCGGTCTTGCCGGGCGTGACATGGAAGCTATGGCTCGCGGTTTGTATGAATCGGTTGATTTCCATTATATACAGCATCGTATCGCCCAAGTCCGGTACTTGGGAGAAAAGCTGGAAAAAGCCGGTGTGCCAATAGTAAAACCCATTGGTGGTCATGCTGTATTCTTAGATGCCCGCAAGTTCCTGCCACATATTCCTCAGGATCAGTTCCCGGCCCAAATGTTAGCAGCCCAACTCTATCTGGAATCCGGCGTACGTAGCATGGAACGCGGTATCGTTTCGGCAGGCCGTGACAAAAATGGTAATCACCACTATCCTAAATTGGAGCTTGTCCGCTTAACCATTCCGCGTCGTGTTTACACTTATGCCCATATGGATGTTGTTGCTGAAGCGGTTATCGAATTGTATCAAAAACGCGATTCCATCAAAGGGTTGGAAATGATTTATGAACCACCGGTTTTACGTTTCTTCACCGCTCGTTTCAAACCGATTGAATAGTACTTTCGAGCCGAAGAAATTACGTACACTAACAAATAGGCCGAATAAGCTGTCATTACTTATTCGGCCTATTTTTCTAGTGTGAATTAACACGCAATACTTAATTTTCAATAAAAACGGAGGAATGCCTATGCAAAAAAAGGTGATTTATACCCATGACGCACCTGCCGCCATCGGCCCGTATTCACAAGCCATTGCCGCTCACAACCTGCTGTTTATCTCAGGCCAGTTGCCAGTCGATCCCCGTACCGGAGAAGTAGTGGCTGGAGGTGCTAAAGAGCAAGCGAAACAGGCGTTAGCCAATCTGCGAGCCATTCTCAAGGCCAGCGGTACAGATGTACATGCAGTAGTCAAAACCACAGTGTATCTAAAAGACTTAGCAGATTTTCAAGCTGTTAACGAAGTGTACGCCGAAGTTTTTACCAAACATTATCCAGCCCGCGCTTGTATACAGGTAGCAAAGTTGCCAAAAGACGTTCTGGTTGAAGTCGAGGCCATTGCCATCCTGGAAAATTAAGGTTTTATTACCTGATAAGAAAAACAAGGGAGAGATAATTGATGAGTATCTTTCGTACCAAAAGTATTGAATTATTAAAACAGGAGGCAAATAAGCACTCGCTTCGTAAATCATTAACTGCCATAGACGTTGTAATGCTTGGCATTGGGGTTATTATTGGTACTGGTATTTTTGTGCTTACAGGGGTGGCAGCGGCCAAATACGCTGGTCCCGGTCTTATGCTTTCGTTTGTACTAGCAGGTGTTACCTGCGCCTTTGTTTGTCTTGCATATTCAGAGCTGGCTTCAATGGTGCCGATTGCCGGCAGCGCCTATACGTATACATATACATCGCTCGGCGAATTTATTGCCTGGATGGTAGGATGGAATCTCATTCTGGAATACTCCGTCGGCGCCAGTGCCGTAGCTGGCGGTTGGTCGGCCTATACGGTCGGCATTCTAAAGTCGGCAGGCATTGAAGTGCCCAAGGCCCTGACAGCCGTACCTGCCGATGGCGGTATTGTCAATTTACCTGCTGTCCTTATTACCCTATTCCTGACTTTCCTGTTAGTAAAGGGTGTAAGAGAAAGTGCTAATGTTAACCGTCTGCTGGTTGCGGTAAAGCTTGGCGCCATTTTCCTGTTCATCTTCTTGGCCGGACCCAAAGTCAATGTCGCCAATTGGGAGCCATTTTTGCCATTTGGCTGGGCTGGTGTATCTGCCGGAGCCGCATTTATCTTTTTTGCTTATCTTGGTGTGGATTCCATTGCCACGGCTGCCGAAGAAACTAAAAACCCCAGCCGTGATATGCCAATAGGCATCATCGGTTCACTAGCCGTTTGCACTGTCTTATATATCTCGGTTACAGGCATCCTAACAGGTGTTGTCCCCTATGACCAGTTGAATACCGCCGAACCTGTTTCTTATGTGTTAAGAACCATTGGCTATAATTTTGGCTCAGCGCTTGTGGGAACCGGCGCCGTTGCTGGACTGTCAACCGTACTATTGGTTATGATCTATGCTCAGACCCGTGCTTTTTTTGCCATGTCACGAGATGGTCTGATTCCGTCAAAAGTCTGCAAAATTCATCCTAAATACGGTACGCCGCATATTATCACCGTAATTGTTGGCCTAGCTGTTGCTTTTATCTCCGGCTTTACCCCCATCCATATTGTAGCCGAAATGTGCAGTATTGGCACCCTGTTTGCATTTATAATTGCGATGATTGGTGTTATGGTGATGCGTAAAACCAAGCCTGACGCCGAACGTCCTTTCCGCTGCCCTGCACTTAGCTTTGTTGCTGTTTGCGCCATCCTTTTCTGTCTCTATATCATGATTAACCTGGCCACTGGCACCTGGATCCGGTTTGTAGTCTGGAGTTGCATTGGTATCGCCATCTACTTCCTATACGGACGTTCACACAGTGTGTTAAATAAGGCCAGTGAACCAATCGACGAAACCAAAAATATATGGACGTAAGGCGGCTGTTAATCCTGGAGGTCTCTCAATGAAGATACGGGAAAAGCTAATTATACTATTTTCCGGGATAACGGCAATGGTAGTCTTGACTGTCTCGCTTTCAGCTTATTATTATACCCGGCACACGGTGGTTAACAGTATCGAATCAGCAATGAGCGCCGTGGTAAGTAATGAAGTACAAGCTATTGATAGTTGGTTGAGTAAAAAAACCAAGGTTCTGGAAAACACAGCCAACCTGATTAACAAGACGGTTGCCGTCGGCGATATTCCGGTTAGTTACCTTCAGGTAGCTGAAACTGATAAGGATATAAGGATTTCCTATATAGGCTTCAGCGACGGCCGATTTATGAATAGCAAAGGCGAAATCCCGTCGGCTGGTTATGATCCACGAACCCGAAGCTGGTATAAGCAAGCTTTAGAGACAACAGAGGCAATCTATAGTGAACCTTATATTGATGATTATTTAAAAGACTATGTTGTCTCAATTGCCATCCAGTTAAGAGATGAAAATGGAAATATTCGCGGCGTACTAGGACAGGACATTCATTTGGTTACCTTGTCCAACATTGCTCAAAACGTCAACTTGCATGGTAAGGGCTATGGTTTTATTGTCGATAGCAACGGTGTACTACTGGCTCATCCTAACAAGGAATTGCTGTCAAAAAAATTATCAGAAATACCGGCACTTTCTAAGCTAGCAGCCAACATGCTGGTACAGGATTATGGCATTGAAACCTACAGGGATAATGGTATTTCCAAAATCATGCTATACAAAAAAATTCCTTCTACCGGCTGGGTGATGGGTATTACCGTGCCGGAAGAAGAAGCCTATGCCGAATTATCCCAGCTCCGGCTCAAAATTATTATAGTAAATATAGCAGCCATCTTTTTAGTTGCCATAGTAGCATATTTCATTGCTGGTAAAATTACCAGGGTGCTGAACAGACTTGCTGACAATGCTAGAAAATTCGCCACTGGAAACCTGACTGTTACCATGGATGTTACTGGCAACGATGAAATAGCGGTAGTGGCTGCAGCCTTTAACCAGATGGGCGCAAGTTTGCGTACCCTAATTAGGGAGATCCATTCCTTAGCCCATGCAGTGAATACGACAGCCGGGAATATACAGGTATCGGCTCGAAAAGCCACTGATATTGCCGAGCAAATTGCAATTACTGTTGATGAACTGGCGACCAGTGCCGGTACTCACTCCGAGTCGGTACAGCAAGGAGCGCAATTAGTTGAAGAAGTGAACAAAGCCATAACTCTAGTAACTGAAGCTGCTGCTGAATCAGCCAATATGGCGGCAAAGGTGGAGGATTTTGTCGCCAAAGGCTACCAGGCTGTAACCAACCAGATGGAATTAATGCATAGGAGTAAAGCGGCAACTAGCGGAGTAGGACAAGCCATCACCGAACTTGCAGATAATTCTCAGAAAATAGGACAAATCGTAGAAGTGATAACAAGTATTGCCGGACAGACCAATCTATTAGCCTTGAATGCGGCCATTGAAGCCGCAAGAGCTGGTGAACAAGGACGCGGTTTTGCTGTCGTAGCTGAAGAAGTGCGCAAGCTGGCAGAGCAATCGGCTGCATCCAGCCGCCAAATTGCCGATTTAATCCGGGAAATTCAATTGGGGACCGACCGGGCAGTCAAGGAGATCAGCATGACGGAAACAACTGTTACTGAGCAGGAACAGGCTTTAACACACTTGACAGAACAATTTAACGATATTAAACATGCGATAGCAAATATGGCCACAAGAATTCAGCAAGTAGCCTCAGGCACCCAAGCGATAAACGCCGAAGCTCTGCAGGTTGGAAACCTAATTACTGATATTGCGGCTGCCTCTGAGGAAAGTGCTGCATCAACAGAAGAAGTGGCGGCAGCGACTAATGAACAACAAAACAGACTGGCAGAAATAGTCACCCAAGCTGACACTTTGCTGGCAAAAGCTAAACAACTAACATCTGAGGCTGAACAGTTTACTCTTTAAACAACTTTAGCACCATTCATTTGAGGTAAGCGCTATATAATAACGCTGTCTTAATGCAATATTACTAAAAGACGGCAGAAGATTATAAAAATTCGTCAAAGGAGGATTACGGTAATGAAAAAAGCTGTTGCTACGTCCCTCGCAGCCGTGATGCTGTTAAGCACCGGCACGGCTGCGGCTGCCTCATTTCCCGAGTTCAAATTCAGTGGTGATGTGAAGTTCCACTATCGTTGGCAAACGGCTGATGGTGAACCTGATACGGAAGGCGGCAAATTCTGGTTTCGCTTAAACGCTACTTCGGAAGTAGCAAAAAATCTCACTTTTTATACTCGGTTAACCACCCAGTATCTTAGCGGTGATAATATCGGCGCCGACTTTGATCAGGACCATTATCATACTGATCATGCCACAACATTGGATCGCATTGGTTTCATTCTCAAAGGTAAAAACTTTGACTATACCCTTGGACGCCAGGATGTATTCTTAGGCCAAGGCCTACTAATGGACTCCACCGGTTATTTAGGTACTAACAGAGGAGCCATTGACGGCCTTACTGCCACCGGCAAAATCGGTAGCACCAACCTTACATTTGTGGCCGGACAGGCTTGGATGGATGGTGATGAAGCAAGAGTTTATGCGGTTGATGCTTCCTACACCCCGGTAACAGACTGGAAACTGGGCGCCACTGTCGCCCGGGTTACAGACCGCAATCCAGGCGAAGATAGCACACACTACGGTATAAATGCCGCCTATACAGCAGGCAAGGTCACCTATTTCGGTGAATACGGCAAGTCCAATGCCGACTCTCACAATAAAGGCTATGCGCTTGGCGTAAACTACGGTTTTGATAAGAAAAACTCCGTATTTGCCATTTACAACCGGGTAGAAGGCAATGCTGATCTTATTGCCAATACAACTACCTATGACAACAATGGCAAAGGTATGTACTACGGCTTCTCCCATAAACTTAAAGACGACACAACCTTAGACCTGTTCTACAAAGATATGAAATATATTAGTGGCGCCGATGCTGGCAATGCTTATACTTCCCTCCGTACCACTATTACCTACAAATTCTAAGTCCTTCAAAAAACGCTGACTTCGGTCAGCGTTTTTTGGTGGCTAATGAAGGTATTTCTTACATCATCATTGTTTACCCCATCTAATCTCACGCCATCTGGAGAGGCAAATAATAAAAGTCCCGTATCACAGGACAAGGAAAGACTACGATACGGGACTTTGTAAGTTATTTACTGTTTTCGGTTAACAAAAACGGCGACGCCAATATCTACAACGTTGCTTGATCCTGCAATAATGGCAAAGACATCCACCGAATCCTGCCAGATGATAGTGTCCTAAGTAAAATAAAGGCT
Source organism: Sporomusa sp. (assembly GCF_057736855.1). Classification (NCBI taxonomy): domain Bacteria; kingdom Bacillati; phylum Bacillota; class Negativicutes; order Selenomonadales; family Sporomusaceae; genus Sporomusa; species Sporomusa sp. The sequence continues at coordinate 6,617 of NZ_JBYKYF010000031.1, read as the reverse complement.
TAGAGCTATAACCATCGTAAAGGCCGCAATAGCCTCCGGCCTCTAGAAATCTGCTATATGCACTCATGCAAACCTCTCCTTTTATTTCTTCTCTGTATAGTATGAGTTATCTTGTTTTTTTGCTCTTACCCTTGAAATGAAAGACCCAGTACGTTTTATTTTTTGTTCTAACATGATATAATTTTTATCAATAGTATCGGTTGATTGACCAAAGATGTTCAAAGCACCGTTGTTCTTCGGTGCTTTTTTATTATCCATATTTAAGGAGGAATTCTAGCATGGAGAAATACTGTTTTCATGAAATGGATGAAAAATACCTCGATGAGGTGCTACAAATTTATACACATTATGTGTTGCATAGCACCGCGACATTTCATGCCCGACCACTAACCCGCCAAGAGATGAGAGAGCTAGTATTTTTTGCTAGCGAGAAATATAAAACTTTTGTAATCTGCGAAGACGAGCAAGTATGTGGTTATGTTCTTATAACTCAGCACAAAAACCGAGAAGCATATGATAGTACTGCCGAAGTTACAGTATATTTAAAACCTAGTCATGTAGGCCATGGTATCGGCAGCATGGCAGTAAAATATATAGAGGAGTATGCGAAAAGCCAAGGATTGCACGTACTCGTTGCCACCATATGCGGCGAAAATACAGCCAGTATCAGACTATTTGAAAAGAACGGATATACCAAATGTGCACATTACAAAGAGGTAGGACAAAAATTTGGGAAATTTCTTGATGTTGTTGCCTATCAAAAAATACTTTCCTAATTGTTGCTAAACCTATATTCCAAGACGTCAATAATGAATCATTTATCCTTATATAAAAAATATAAAGAAAAGCCGGTTACCGTGATGTCTTACACCGTAACCGGCAATTTTTATGCCATTACTTAGGTACTATCCATAACCCGCCTAAGGGTGCTCATTACTGCAAGCACCTTATTCTTGCTTAAAAATAATCCGAGAAATAGGGTGCCTGTTGTTCAATGGCATCTTCCAGCATATCCACCGTGTCGGAACTGCATACAATACGTCCAATCTTATGCAGATAATTGGGCCGCTTGTATCCTAGCAGCATGGTGGTCATTGTTTGGATATTTATCCTGGAACTACTGCGCGCAGGCGTACGGACAACTTCGCCTTGCCCTTCCGGCGAAATGCGCAAGGTAAAGGTTCCCTGGTTCCAGGAGAGCAGTGGATCATCCAGCGTAAACGTCCATTCTCGTTCTTTTGCAGCCGGTTTAAAGGGATATTGCTCAATAAACTGCTTCAAATCCACAATACGTCCCATGTAATAAGGAGAAATAATTTCCTTGATCTCTGCGTCTTCAAGCAAAAACGCCAGCGGCTCATCGGTGTGAATATTGCCGATAACCTTGGAGATCATGGAAAAATGGGCGCTGATAAAATTCCAAAGACCACTGCGAGCTTCTTCATTTACAAAAATCATATCCTTGATGTGAAAAATATCGTCCGCAATCCAGTACAAAACATAACCGTCCGGCTCCCCTTCTTCATTGTAATACACAGCGGCCATCAGATCATCCTGATCCCACAGCCAATATTCATTCCAGGCCAGCTCATCACGCAGCATGGCCCCATGGGTTTGGAGCGCAAAACGTTCATACGCTTTTTTTACCGCATCACTTTCCGGATCAACTCGCTCGACTTCGCCGGCCACCTGTTTAATCTTGGGTAATTGGTAATCCTTTACTTCGAAAACAATTTTATCTGAAATAATTTCCCAGCCCTTTCGGCGATAGTAAGGAATGGAATATGGATACAGGTAGGAAATCGATTGTTTGTTCTCTCGCATTCTTTCCAGTGCCTTATACAGCAATTTGTGCATTAAACCTTGGTTAGAGTATTCGGGGAAGGTACCTACACCGGTAAGTCCGCCCATATCGTACGTTTTATTGAAGATCCTTACCTTAAAAGGATATACAGCTACCTGAGATACTAACTTATCGCCGTCAAACCAACCCCAGACCTCTGCCTGTTCCAAAGCCGGCGACTTGGCATGAACAATATCCCGTTCTTCCCAGCCGACCTTATGAAGATCATGATCGGTTACTTGAAAAACATACCGCAGCAGTTGGTTATATTGTTCAAGATGCTCTAGTCCCACCTTTTTCATTTTCAACTGTTTTCTCCGGCTCATACAGATCTCCTTTCACAGAAAACTTACCTGAAGTCGTTACATCTTTTCTTCTAAATCCACATAGTTCAGCGAATCTGGGATGATTGAAAGTGTATAATCTCCTTTTTAGTTATAGCCCTATGGCCCCTTAATTAATCTGGGTAAATTTCTAATGAAACAAACGCCTGACCGTACCTTAAATTTAAAAAATAATATCAAATATAAGAATGAATATGACAGTTGATGGTAATCCTTATCATAGGAGGGATTACTATGCCAGAGGAATATAACCAAAAAACAGAGTTGGATGAATCATTATCAAGTAACCACACGGGTATTGCCGATTTTGGAATGCCGCAACAAGGGCAAGGACATTATGAAGATTTTACTGCCCAAAATGTTGCAGAATTGTTTGGACAAATCGGCGGCTCAAAATTCAAAAGGGTAATGGAAATGGCCAAAACCCAGATGGGCAAAAATCACTAACTAAGTGATAAGCTAAGGGCTTTGCCGCTGTATTCCCCCCTCTTCAAAGTCTCTCTAGTTTAAGAAAAAATAAACTACCTAAAGTTGGCTACTTTTACTCATCACTTGGCGGCAGCTTGGGAGTAAAAAGATTTACAAACATAAATAGCCTGGGACTCGGCAAATGCCAAGTCCCAGGCTATTTATGTTAATCAGTACTGTGTTTGTAAACAATATTTTGATGGTTATTTTCAACTATAGATTGATCAGTAGTCGCCAGCATGTTTTTCTTATCTGTCAATTACTTTTTTAATTGTAGACCCACAGAAAATGCCTGCCCCACTTCCGCCCCTATAGCAAAGTAGGTTCTGTCCGCAGGACTATAGGAAATAGGATTTACTTTGGACATACTTGGCAGACCGTTTTCTCCCAGTACAGACTCGTCGGCTTTTACGTCTACGATTTTTCCGATAAACTGGGTATGCAGCCCAAGTTCCACGGTTTGCACCAGTTCGCACTCCAAAATCAGCGGACACTCCGCAACATACGGCGCGTCAACCAAGTCACTTTTCACAGCAGTCAGATTAGCGCCAGCAAACTTATCCGTATTTTTTCCGCTGACTATGCCGGCATAATCAGCCTCCACTACTTGAGCGGCTGATGGTATGCTGACAGTAAACGCTTTGCGCTTTAATATATTATCGTAGGATGCACGGACTTTTTGCAAAGACACCGTCACACAAGGCGGCTCAGAACAACAAATACCGCCCCAGGCAGCGGTCATAATATTGGGCTCACCGTTTTCCCCATATGATCCTATTAGCCATACAGGCGTGGGCATTGCAAAGGTTTTTGCTCCTATTGATTTTTTCATGACACCACTTCCCTTTCTTATTCTTCTTTTATCTATTATAACAATAAATGCCTATCAATAATTTGGCAATATGAACTTTTTGCTTTTAAGTATTTGTTTTGTTGATCTATATGCCAATCAAAACCATTAAAAAGCCTCTTCCATAACATGGCTTGTTACAGAAGAGGCTTTACTATTCTTTACTCCACAGTCACACTCTTAGCCAGATTTCTCGGCTTATCAACATCGCAACCGCGAGTTACAGCCGCGTAGTAGGCTAACAGTTGCAGCGGAATTACTGAGAGAATCGGGGTCAGGAATTTGTCGGTAGCAGGAATATAAATGGTATGATCAACATATTTGGCTATTTCTTTGTCACCTTTGAGGCCAATGCCGATAACCACCGCATCACGGGCTTTTACTTCTTTGATGTTACTGAGCATTTTCTCATAAACATCTGCCTGCGTAGCTAAGGCGATAACCGGTACTCCCTCAATGATGAGAGCCAGTGTGCCGTGTTTGAGTTCGCCGGCAGCATAAGCTTCGGCATGGATATAGGATATTTCTTTAAGCTTGAGGGAACCCTCTAAAGCTACTGCATAGTCTAAAGAACGTCCAATGAAAAATACATCGTCTTCAAATCCATACTGCTGAGCAAAGGTTTTGATTGGCTCAACATCCTCTAAGAGCTCATGAATCTGATTAGGCAAATTCCTAAGTTCCTGGCAGAGTTCCCGTACCTTTGCCTGTGCCAGGGTGCCCTTGAGTAAACCCATATAAATGGCCAGTAAGGCCATTACAACAAGCTGGGTAGTATAGGCTTTGGTAGAGGCAACAGCAATCTCCGGACCGGCCCAAGTATAAATCACCTGATCAGATTCACGGGCGATCGATGAACCGACAACATTGGTTATGGCCAGTGTGCGGGAACCTAAGTTCTTAGCTTCTTTGAGGGCAGCTAACGTATCTAGTGTCTCGCCAGATTGGCTAATGATAATGGTTAAGGTTTGATCATCAATGAGAGGGGAACGGTAACGGAATTCTGAGGCTACATCGACCTCTACCGGAATGCGGGCCAGGTTTTCAATCAGATATTTACCGACAATCCCAGCATGGTAGGCTGTACCGCAGGCGACAATGGCAATTTTTTTGATACCGGCAACATCTTCTTGCGTCCACTTAAGTTCGTCAAAAATTACCCCGTTATCATCTTTGGCCAGACGGCCAGTCATCGTTTCCCTTACAGCCTTTGGCTGTTCATAAATTTCTTTAATCATGAAATGCTCATAACCGCCTCTTTCGGCAGCTTCGGCATCCCATTTCACTTCAAATACTTTTTTGGTAACAGGTACGCCTTGGCGATTCATGACCCAAACAGAATCTTTAGTCACTATGGCCATTTCGCCATCATTGAGAATGTAGGTTTTACGGGTGCGATTAATAATGGCCGGAATGTCGGAAGCAATAAAGTTCTCGCCTTCCCCCAGACCAATAACCAGCGGATTGTCTTGTTTCGTGCAGATAAGTTTGTCTGGTTCATCCTTGCACATGAACACCAAGGCGTAGGAACCTTCAATTTGCGCTAATACTTGTTTTACAGCCGCCTCGAAATCGCCCTGATAGCAGTCTTCAATAAGATGAGCTACTACCTCGGTGTCGGTTTCGGAGGTAAAGGTATGTCCCTTGGCAATAAGCTGTTCTTTAAGGTGCAGGTAGTTTTCGATAATCCCGTTATGAACAACCACAAATTTTCCGGTACAATCCGTGTGAGGATGAGAGTTAGCGTCAGAAGGGCGACCATGGGTAGCCCAACGGGTATGACCAATACCAAGCTGGCCTTTAAGTGGACGATTTTCGATTTTTTTCACAAGTATGTTCAATCGACCCACGCTTTTATCCACATGGATTTCTTGGCCGTCAAATACGGCAATTCCGGCAGAGTCATAGCCGCGGTACTCCAGTTTGCTCAGACCTTCCAACAGAAAAGGTGCGGCCTGATTAGGTCCGATATAGCCTACGATACCACACATATATATAAACCTCCTAAATATCAAATAAGACTGAAATTGTCACCGCACGCCCGCAATGACAAGGTTTTAATAATCACCGCCAAAAATTTTACCAGGCAGTCTTGCTTTTCTTTTTTTATCTACGTTCCAATTGATTTTCCTGCACACCGCCGTTTTGTTCCGCAGGTCACCCTGCGGTTTTGTCGGACGGCTAACGACTGCAGGAGCCGAGAGGTACCCGCTGACTGCTCGATAAACCTCTTCCTCGTCTGCTTGGAAAATATCCAAGCACCAGCGCTTTTTTCATTAGTTTCTGTCAAACTGATAATATTATCCGACCCAAACCTACTCATTCTCACCTCCTACTAATACTATCTAACATATGCAAGGGAGCACTAAATAGTGCTCCCTTGCTATGCTTTATCTCATTGTAATATAGTTTACTATATTGGTCAATAACGTTTACGATTGTTCTTGCTCAATTACTTTAGCAATAGTAGCTACAATCCGTTCCAAATCAGACAGTGATGGACCTTCAGCCATTACCCGGATAAGCGGTTCGGTACCAGAAGGTCGTACTAGTATCCGGCCATTGTCCCCTAATTCTTCTTCCCCGTTTTTGATGGCCGCAGCGATGTTGGCATTGGTTTCCCAGCCTTCTTTGCTCTTAACTCTGACATTAACCAACAGTTGTGGGAATTTGGTCATAACCTGAGATAGTTCTGACATTTTTTTGCCGCTTTGTTTTAACGCAGCCGCTAGCTTTAGAGCAGTAATCAGGCCATCACCCGTTGTACTGTGTTGACTAAAAATAATATGTCCTGATTGCTCACCGCCAAGTACTAGGTTATGTTTCAGCATAGCTTCCAACACATACCGGTCGCCCACTGGGGTAACAAGCACTTTGCCACCGGCATTTTTCATCGCCTGATGCAAACCAAGATTGCTCATAACGGTAGCTACCAGCGTTTTTTCCGGCAACGTATTTTGTCTAAGCATTTCCAGCGCACAGATCAGCATGATCTGATCACCGTCAACAGTTACACCATTTTCATCAATAGCCAAACAGCGATCGGCATCGCCATCATGGGCCAGACCTAAGTGAGCCTTGTGCTGTACTACAGCTTTCTGCAATTGCTCCA
>NZ_JBYKYF010000394.1:0-2383 GCF_057736855.1 Sporomusa sp. | reverse complement strand
AAATGATTAGCAGTTTGTGGCAATTACCGCTTTTGCGGCTGGATGTTGGCGCACTGTTTGGCGCATATGTCGGCGAGTCAGAAGACCGTACCCGCCGGGCACTCAATATTGCTGAGACCATTGCCCCCTGCATTCTGTGGGTGGATGAGATTGAAAAAGCCTTTGCTTTCGGTACTGGTGACGCAGGTACCAGTCAACGGGTATTTGCGACACTATTAACTTGGATGCAAGATAAAAAAGCGCCTTGTTTTGTTGTCGCTACAGCTAATAATATTGCCGCCCTGCCACCGGAATTGATGCGCAAAGGGCGATTTGATGAAATCTTTTTCCTCGATCTGCCACATATGGCTGAACGGCGTGAAATTTTTATTACCCATCTTAAACGGCGTAACAGGAATCCACGTGACTTTGATCTTAATCGGTTAGTGAAAGAATCGGACGGCTATGTTGGTGCCGAGATTGAACAGGCCATTATTGATGCCATGTACCTGGCTTTTAGTGATAATATGCGCGAAATCACTACCGAAGATATTGTATTATCGTTAAAACGCCAAGTGCCGTTGTCGGTTTCCCAACGGGAAAATATTCAATATCTCAGGCAATGGCTGCATGAGGGTCGTGCCCAGTCAGCCTCTTATCCCTGCGAGGTTGCCGGAGAAACAGGTTCTGGTCAGGTACTCTTGGAAATCGAAGACCAAGCGTAAGGAAAGGATGGAGTAGCAATGGAGCATGAAGAAATGGAGATAACCATTGACGCTCACGGCAAAGTCAGTATCAAAGTGGCTGGTGTCAAAGGCGGCAAATGCTTGGATATTACTAAGCCGCTGGAAGACGCGTTGGGGGAAGTTACGGTGCGCGAGATGACTTCCGAGTATTATGAGCAGTCGCTAGATACTTCAAAGGTAAGGAATAACCAGCGTTGAAGCGGCAAGCGGCAGGGCAAGGTAATCTTATTAATGTAGCCGCTTTTTTGCCGGCATCGCGCGTTAACGGTCCTGGCCTGCGAGCTGTGGTCTGGGTGCAGGGGTGTCATCGCCGCTGCCCGGGCTGTTTTAATCAAGATATGCTGGAATTTAGGGACAACCAACTGCTGCCGATCGATGAACTGGTTGCGCGCATTCTTGCCGTCAGGGACATTGAGGGTATAACTTTCTCCGGTGGTGAACCTTTTGCCCAGGCGGTGGCCTTAGCTTCTTTGGCTGAGCAACTGCGTAAGCAGGGGCTCAATGTTGTTATTTTTACTGGTTATACTTATGCCGAGCTTACCCAAGCCAATAATCCTGACTGGAATCGGCTGCTGGCAGCAGCCGATCTGTTGGTGGCCGGGCCGTACATAAAGGATATGCCTTCTGATGCCTATCTGTTGGGATCGGCTAACCAGGAACTGATATTTCTTACCGATACTTTGAAAAATCATCCGGATATCATTCAGTTCCCGGGACAAACCATGGAAGTTACCATTGATACGTCTGGTAATATTATTGTTACTGGTCTTGGACAATATAAAATATAAATTAAGGTGTTTCCATATTGACGCTAATCCCCTAAAATCTGTAGCAAATATCGATACATAGTGGAGGTAAGCATGAAACCAATAACTATATATTATGTAGATGCATTTACTAATGAGCGGTTTAAAGGAAATCCGGCAGCCGTATGTGTATTAGAAGAGGCCATTGAAGATAAGTATTTGCAGTTAATTGCTAAAGAACTAAATTTATCGGAAACCGCGTTTGTGCAGCCACTTGCCGGCAGGGATACAAATCAGGGTAATCTATTTTCATTACGTTGGTTTACTCCAAAATGTGAAGTCGATTTATGCGGCCATGCAACCATAGCAACGTCTGAAATACTATTTAGTTGTTTAGGAGTTGAAGGTGAGCAAATCCATTATGAAACAAAAAGTGGCCGACTAATTGCGCGTAAGACAAATGAAGGTATTAGTCTCGACTTCCCCATCGATGGATTTTTCCCTGTTGAGTTATCAACAGATATTATCGAGGCAATGGGGATAACACGCTATGAAAATGCGATTATTGGGAAAAATACTAAGAAACTAGTTATTTGTCTAAAAACACACCATGAAGTCATGGCACTGTCACCTAATTTTGAGCAAATGAAAAATATAAAATTTCCCATGGATGTAAAAGGTGTTGGTGTTACTTGCAGGGGAAATGAAAAATACGATTTTATCTCCAGATATTTTAATCCGTGGGCAGGAGTTAATGAGGACCCGGTTACTGGTTCGGTTCATACAGTATTAGCAGCCTATTGGGGCAATATATTGGGTAAAAGTGAGATGAAAGCTTATCAGGCCTCTGACAGAGGTGGAGAAATTATACTTAAAATACAGAAAGAAAATCGAGTAGAATTAATTGGTCAG
>NZ_JBYKYF010000393.1:0-2386 GCF_057736855.1 Sporomusa sp. | reverse complement strand
TTGAATATCAGTTAGTGACAATTCTCGGGCCAACACCACTCGTTTAAAACCCATATCAGCCAGGAAGTTAACTCCTGCCAAATTATGAGCAGTCATCTGCGTACTGGCATGCAATGGCAGTTCAGGAACAACCTGTTTGGCTATAGCTGCCACTCCTAGGTCCTGTACGATAATCGCATCAACACCAATATCATATAAAAGCCGTAAATAATCAACCAGCAAAGGCACTTCACTATCATCTACCAACGTGTTTACAGTAACAAAAACAAGTACTCCGCGCAAATGGGCAAAGCGTACCGCTTCGGCTAACTCCTCGTCGGTAAAATTCGGTGCGTAATGTCTGGCACCAAACATCTTACCGCCTAGATAAACGGCATTTGCCCCACTCTCTACTGCTGCAACCAGAGCCTCTTTGCTGCCAACAGGTGCGAGTAATTCGATCACAACAATCATCCTTTCAATAAAACCTCTAGTATTGCAGGCGCAATATCTGACAAATCACTAATCCCTTCTGTTATTGTTTGTGCTCCACCACCTATGGCAATAAGCGGTACTTTATTAACCGTATGCGTTTTAACCTCAAAATTTTCAAAATTACCATGATCACTGGTTATTAACAGTAAGGTATCTGTAGGCAACATCTCAATAACGGCCTCAATAAATTCATCAAGGTTCTGCAAAATTATCTGTGCATGGTGCCAGTCTTGCTTATGACCTGCACGGTCTGTTTGAAAATACTCAAAAATTGTAAAAGCATTGTTTTGGGAAATAGTAATTAAATGTTGTGCGGCCTGTTGCGGTGTTACAGGAGAAATATCCATACCAGCGTCCTTTAACATTTGGTTGGTAATATCCTGATATACAGCTTGTCCCCTACTAAGTTCAGGTACAGAGCGCAGTACCATACCTGTACTTAGCGCCGCCAAAGTAATGGCTGAATGGCGGCGTTTACGACTGGCTACCAATTCAAAATAGTTTGGCATATACATGTTAGCCGATGTAGCCGTCAGACCGGATTCAACTAATTTTTTCATAAAATTGTTATCGATAATTAATTTTGATAACTCTGGTCCGGGAAAAGCCTGTATATGACGTCCCATAATTTTGGCGGTATTTAGACCCGTAAGTATAGCAGCCTGGCCTGTTGCACTTTGTGGTAGTCCTTCCACACCTAACGTAGCGTCAATAGGTACCATAGAGCAATTAACTCCCAGAGTCCATGTTAATTCTTCTGTCAATCTTCTGCCAAAGCGCGACGTAATACTGTTTAATCCAAACCGAACCAAAGGATTTGTCTTTGGATCATCTTTGCCCAAACCAATGCCATCAATAAATAGCAGCAACACTCTCATATGGAAACCGCCTTTAGATCTTAGCATGATAGCTTCTGCGGCACACCCCAAGCAGCACACAATAAGAATCAGTATGTAGCATAAGAAAGAAGAAGGGATATCCCTTCCTCTCACTAATGTAATTCTTTATCTTTATCAACAAGGGCTTCATTGCCCCCATTTCTGATTGCCTGTTGTTCTCGCAAATGTGCAGCTAAAAATTGAACATCATCCATAAATTTCTCAAATTTTGCCCACTTTTCCCCAGCCAAACTTAGTGGATTATCATATATGCTTTTGATATAATTCTCAAATTCTTTTTTGGTTAATGGCTCAGTTTCAGGTGTGCGAACCATGGTGAATTCGCCACAGCTTTCCAAGCGGGCGGTTTCAATGATACTTAAGTCAGACATATCAAGCCCTTTTTTATGCAATTCCTGGCGCAAATCATCATAATTAAAGTGAGTTTTAGCAAAATTTTCTTTAATAATACGCCCATCTTTAATCAAAGTTACCGGTGTACCTTCAAACCACTTTCGCAAAGTTTTATTTTTTAATGCTAAATACCCCAGAAGCTGTTGAAGCAACAACAGTGCTATTAATACTACTATCCCGGAACCTAGGGTAGGATTTTGATCCATTGTGCCGGCAATAATAATATCACCTATGCCAACCATAATAATAAAGTCAAAAGGTGACAATTGACCGACAGTACGGTTACCCATCAACCTGACGACAACAAATGCTACTATACATAATACTATGAAGCGTAATAATACTTCAAATAATGAACCGCTGTCGAACACGGTACCACTCCTTTTCTGTCTGTATTATTAGCATGACTTCAGAGTGTTATACCGTATAGTATAAGTATTATTTATCTTCTTTTATCATTTCGAGCAACTCCAGATAATCTTGCTCTAAACGCAATAATTCATCAACAAGATTTAAGGCTGTTAAGACAGCGATTTTGGTTGGCGACAGCCTGAGATTGGCTTTAGCCGTTTGTTTCATGCGTTCATCAAGTATAGCTGCTAAACGCTTGATTCGGTCTG
>NZ_JBYKYF010000392.1:0-2390 GCF_057736855.1 Sporomusa sp. | reverse complement strand
CGAAAAGCCGGAATTGTGATGATTCGAGTCACTCCTGATACCGTTGGCGAGGTTCGTGAAATATTAGCGCATCTACCGATTAAAGTGCAATATATCGATAATTGAATAACCACTTACGAAAATAAGCCATACTATACCTAATATATACATTAGAAAGGTAAAGTATGGCTTATTCTCGTAAACGTATCTATCAACTGCTGTTATTTTTTTTGGTATCTGCAGCGTTTTTACTTCTACGATTATTTTACCTTCAGATCATTCAGGGCCCGCAGTTGGCACTAGCAGGGCTTAGCATTCGTGTGCAAGAATTACCTGTAGAAGTGGCCCGTGGCGAGATTATGGATCGTAACCGCTTACCACTAACAAGTACTTCTCAACAATACAGTGTTATCGTTTTTCCAGGGCAAGTCAAACATAAGCCAGAACAAGCATTAGCTGCCCTTGAAGAGATTATACCTTTATCACATGCACAGCTTGAACATGCGCTTAAACAATTAAGCACCAGCAAACATCCTTTTCGGTTGGCTAAAGACATCGGTTATGAAGCTGCACACACCATTAATACCATGCAAATACCAGGGATTGTAGCCGTTGTTGAAAAAGTTCGCTATGGTCATGGATCTCTGGCTGCCCATGTAGTCGGCTATATTAATGCAGCCGACAACAGAGGAGTCAGCGGTATCGAGGGCATGTATGATGAGTTATTGCGTGGTAATCAGCCCGAATATGTAGCCGCTATTGTTGATGCCAGCCAACAGCTCATTCCTGGTTTAGGTTACAAACGAATGAAACTAACCCCCGGTAGTAACGGAACTAATATTGTGTTAACCATTGATAAACAGATTCAGCAACAAGTCGAAACAATTATGGATCGCACTATAGCCAAAGGTGCGGTAGTAGTGATGCATCCCACTACCGGCGAAATACTGGCAATGGCTTCTAGACCCACTTTTGATGCAAATGATCTCAGTAACTATTTGGATCAAAGCAGTGCTCCACTACTTAACCGGGCCATTTCAGCTTACCATCCAGGCTCAGTGTTTAAGTTGGTAGTAGCTGCAGCCGCATTGGAAAATCAGACCGTGCAAATGGATGATATTTTTTTTGATCCCGGCTATATTGATGTAAACAATGTCCGCTTTCAAGGCTGGGACTATGAACAAAGCCCCAAAGGGCAGTTAACAATTACGGAAGCGATGGCTCACTCCAGTAACCCAGTATTTATTGAAATAGCATTAAAATTAGGGGCCGATAAACTCATTACCATGGCGCAAAAGCTTGGGTACGGTTCCCGGACTAAACTCGAATTTTGGGGCGAAAGCGAAGGAAATTTACCTGACCAAGATCAATTATATCCAGGCGATTTGGCTAATTTGGCGATTGGCCAAGGATTTTGTGAAGCTACCCCCGTGCAAATAGCCCAAATGATTGCAGCCATCGTAAATGAAGGTATCAAAGTGGAACCATACATTGTTAGCATGTTGGTAAGCACTGACGGTACGATTGTGAAAATGTTCCAACCAAGATCCACCACAAGGGTGATGTCCCGGCAAACGGCTGAAAGACTGCGAACCATGATGGAGGCTGTCACTCAATATGGTACTGGCCAAGCGGCTTATGTAGAGGGGGTTGGTTCAGCAGGTAAGACAGGCTCAGCAGAAACCGGACGAATCAATACAACAGGTAAAGGAATAAACCATGCCTGGTTTGCCGGGTATACTCCCATTAAGAAGCCAAAATACGTTATTGTAGTATTTGTTGAAGAAGGTATGTCAGGCAGCAATGTTGCTGCACCGATTTTTCGGGAAATAGCCACAGCCATTTTAAAAAACTAAAATATTGGCTAAGTACAAACTCAGTATATGTTTTTTGTAGTCAAAATAAAAAATATATGCTAAAATGTAAAAGCTGGTACTACATAACCATTTTTTTGAATAAACTTGCGTTATAATCACGCCAAATTGTGGGTTGGAGATGATAAAGTGCAAGCATCAGCAAAAAAAATATTAATTCTGCACGGACCCAACTTGAATATGCTCGGCATGCGTGAACCAGAAATTTACGGTACAACTACACTCGAAGATATTAATGCCATGCTGAAAGAAAAAGCAGAACGCCTGGGAGTGAAACTTACCATAATCCAAACCAATCATGAAGGAGTCATGATTGATACCATTCAACAAGCTCAGGACAAATATGCTTGTATTATCATTAATCCAGCCGCTTTTACGCATTATAGCATAGGTATTAGAGATGCCCTGGCGGCCATAAACGTTCCTGCCATTGAAGTACATCTGTCTAATATTTATCGTCGAGAAGATTTCCGCCATCGTTCGGTTGTTTCACCAATTGTCGTTGGCCAAATCACAGGCTTTGGTGCAAATAGCTAC
>NZ_JBYKYF010000391.1:1552-2405 GCF_057736855.1 Sporomusa sp. | reverse complement strand
CTGGCAAAGTCGTTACAACACCGACAACCGATAAATCCTATTGGGATAACAAGCTTGATGATATATTGACATCACGTCTGTGGGGCTATCCCATTATGCTGATACTCCTTAGCGCAGTCTTTTGGATAACCATTGAAGGGGCTAATATTCCCTCAGAAATGCTTGCCACGGTACTGTTCGGCTTCCAGGATCAGTTGACTGTCTGGTTTCAGGCAGCAGGCGCGCCTGATTGGCTGCATGGAGTGTTGGTTCTCGGACTCTATCGAGCTCTGGCTTGGGTTGTTTCGGTAATGCTTCCGCCAATGGCTATCTTTTTCCCGTTATTTACACTATTGGAGGATTTGGGGTATCTTCCGCGGGTAGCCTTTAACCTGGATAATCTATTTAAAAAGTGCAAGGCTTGTGGCAAACAAATTCTTACCATGTGCATGGGGTTTGGTTGTAATGCCGCAGGGATAGTTTCATGCCGAATTATTGATTCTCCCCGGGAACGGCTCATCGCCATTTTGACCAACAACTTTGTCCCTTGCAACGGCCGGTTTCCCACTCTGATTGCCATTGCCACCATTTTTGTCGGCGGGACTTTGGCCCCGCAATATGAAACAGCCATTGTTACTGTCTTTATGGCTGGTATGGTTATGCTCGGAATTGCAATTACCTTTGTCGTATCCTGGATTTTGTCGCAAACGATTTTAAAAGGGGAAGCTTCGTCTATGGTTTTAGAACTTCCTCCTTACCGCAAACCCCAAATTGGCGCAGTGATTTACCGCTCTATGCTTGATCGTACGTTTTTCGTATTGAGACGGGCGGTCTTGATGGCAGATCAGGCAGGTCCCATCACCTGGATTCTTGC
>NZ_JBYKYF010000391.1:0-1542 GCF_057736855.1 Sporomusa sp. | reverse complement strand
GACCTGGCTCACGGCGCTAAATACTATGCTGTTTTGTTTGCTGCATTGGCCTTGTTCGACAGCCCTACTTTCGGCCTACAAGGAATCAGGCAAGGTCAAGTGGATGTTTCTCGCTTTTTTGATACCGACAATAGTTGGTTTTACCGTGTGTTTTGTTGTAGCGCAGTCGGCTCGGATGCTAGGATTGGTATAGCTAGATAATGGCGGGGTTTTTGCCAGAGAACTTATAAATCTGTTGACTGGCAATCTTCAAGGAAAGAGTAAAGCTTATGGTAAATTTCTGGATTTTTTCGCATGAAAACCACCAGTGCCTGAATGGATTCAATGGTTGATTGCGATAGATAGTGCTCAATAGCCTCGGCTTCGGCCGCAATGTTACAGTCAGCACGAATCAGTACTAAAAACTCCTGAAGGATCTGATTGCGTTGAACGAGAAATTTGCCGGTCTCAATACCCTTGGTTGTCAGGCAAATGTGACCGTATTTCTGGTAGGTGATATAACCAAGGATATTGAGTTTGCGCAAGGCTTTGGAAACAGAAGGCATAGATACATTGAGTTTGTGACTAATATCCGTAACCCGTACGATGCCGAGGCTGCTATAAAACCGATATATTTCTTCCAGATAGTCTTCCAGGCTTGGTGAAAGCATACTTATTCCTCCTGAAACCTTGCCGGAGATGATAAAAGAAAATAGTTTTTAATAATAATTCTCAATAACATTGTGTTGCCAACTTATTATATGTTATGATACATTACTAAATTTTGAACCCAAAAATTAAAAAAACGTGCTGAAAGAAGATTTGCTCAATATATTTGTGCCTGATAACAGAAGCATACAGATCAGCCATGTTTCTAAGTCTACACAACAAATGGAAGAACTAGGACACGGGATTGTTGACGTTATACAAGAAATAGAAGCGATAAGTAAAGAAAATGCCAGCCATACGCAGACGGTATCTGCTGCTACTCAGGAACAGACAGCCGTTATGCAGGAATTTGCTTCATCAAGTCAGGGATTGCAACATATGGTTCAGGAACTCGATGCAGTGGTGAAAAGATTTAAACTTGATTTGTAATATAAAGTCTGTATTACCAGCAAAAAACTCCCTTGCTTATGCGTGAGGGAGTTTTTCCTGCTGTATCTTGACGTCCAGATATTCTTCTCCGATGATTTTGACAATCCCTTGGGCGGCAGTTACGTCTGCAATTAGCTGGATTAACTGATGTTCATCGCCCTTGCGGGCCAGAGTAATAATCCTGACTACGTCAGTGAAGTCTTTGGCTTGGATCGGATAATGATTGAGTCTTAGCTGGTTTTCTACGGTTCCCAGTAGATGATAACCAAGCTCAATGGCTAGTTTGGTGTGAAGCTGTTTTTCAATCATACCGGCAGCCTCCAGGGCCGCAGAAGCTGCTTTGGTATAGGCTCGGATGAGTCCGCCGCCCCCTAGTTTGATGCCGCCAAAGTAGCGGGTTACGACAATCACGGTATTTTTACAGCCAGATTTGTTGATAACTTCTAATATGGGTTTGCCGGCCGT
>NZ_JBYKYF010000030.1:14012-16543 GCF_057736855.1 Sporomusa sp. | reverse complement strand
GGGCTCACGCCAAAAATCATTTTCACGTATTAGCTGAACAAGTAGGTGATTTTACTGTTCCGGCCGGGGCAGTCTTCGGTGTTGGGAAAACAGCAGATAATCTACAAGGTGCTATAAATGGTGAATTGCATGAAGTAGAACAAATGTATCCTGTCTATTTAGAAGCAGCCAGATTTCAAAAAGAATCTGAAGCTGAAAAAGTCTTTCACTGGGCACTTGAAGCCGAAAAAATCCATGCAAAATTATTCGAAGATGCGCGCAAAGCCGCTGAAGCTGGTAAAGATTTAAATTTTAATACAGTATATATTTGTCCAGTCTGCGGTCATACCGTACTTGACCATGCACCTGACAAATGTCCCGTCTGCGGCGCTAAGCAATCCATGTACAAAGCCTTTTAACTAATAGGAAAATTCTTTTTCACTACTACAATTCTAAATATAAAAACATAAACTAAAGCCGGGCTATAGTCCGGCTTTAGCTAATTCCGCTTCCACCCCAAACAAGCAGGCGACATATTTTATCCATTCCCGAGCAGCAAAGGAGAGATAGGTCCCTTTTTTCCAGATAACTGCCAAATGCCATGGACTAATTTCCTCAGCGATAGGCAAAGCTATGATGTCCGCTTTGCCTACTTTATCGCATAGAACTTTAGGCAGTAACGCAACCCCAAGTTTAGCAGCCACAATTTCCACCATAAAATCCCATTGTGAGCTTTCACATAATACCTTAGGCCTAAAACCATACTCACAACATTTCTCCACAACATGGTCATGCAGGGCAAAATCTTTACGAAACAACACGATGGGTTCATCTTTTAAATCAGTAATATGAACAAGTTCACGCCCGGCCAAGCGGTGCTCTGCGTGTACAATTAGCCATATCGGCTCTTTTACAAATGTAAACATGGAAAAGTTGGCTTTATTCTTTAGCGGCAGCATAACAACGCCGATATCAATATCCCCATTTTCCACCATAGGTTCTACGACTTTTGAACCAACCTCTACCAAGTCGATAATAATGTTTGGATACTTTTTCTTAAATTCCCCGATAGCAATAGCAAAAAAACTAGTCTCAACTATGGGTGGAATTCCGATACGAATGCTGCCTTTTTGTCCTTTAGTTAAATCATCCAGGTCTGCAGCTACATTTTTCAATGACTCAATGATCTTGAGGCCACGTTCATATAGAGTCTGTCCGGCATCTGTCAACTTAATCCGACGTGCCGAACGGTCAATCAGCGTTACGCCAAGCTCAGCCTCTAAGCTGCGCACCATCTTGCTGATCGATGGCTGGGAAACGTGAAGCACTTTGGCAGCTTTAGTAAAACTTAATTGTCTGGCCACTTCAATAAAATATGTTAAACGCAGAATATCCACAACATATACTCCTACTTATATAGTATAAAATAAAGCCTCAAAAAGACTTATATCCTATACTATGGCTGTCCCAATATGAATATGTCAAGTTTTTTTATCACAAGCAGCAAATAAAAAGGACCTAACTCTAGCACAGGTAGTCACCATGCTGGAGTTAAGTCACTTATTATCAAAACCATGTAAATGTTCTTATGTCCTATTTACAGAAGCCAGGTGTAATAGTTGGTTAATCAAATAACCTACGACGGAACTGCGTTGTCCCAAAACTTCTGGGTTCGGGTAATGTCTCTACTGGTGGCAAGCGGCACAACCTTAGCCCGCTTATCGACAATCACTCCTGGTTTGACTGTCTCATAATTGGTATCAAAGTGCCAAAAACTAAGGATTCGTGTGAATAAAGCCTGCATGCTACCTCTTCCTCCCATTACCGTAAATCTATCTTTATTGTATACCTTTTTCACTCTGACAGTAAAATATACGTTAAGCATACGTAGGATTACTTACAGTTATAGGAGGATAAGCTTTTATTTACTGGCAGCCAATGCTTGTTCCAGATCATCAATCAAATCGGCCACATCTTCAATCCCAATCGAAAGACGAATCATGTCATCCGATACTCCGGCACTCACCAATTGCTCGCTTGACAATTGGGAGTGAGTGGTACTAGCTGGATGAATGACCAAGGACTTAGCATCACCTACATTGGCCAGCAGCGAGAATAAACGAAGTGCATGAATAAACTTGCGTCCGGCTTCCAGGCCGCCTTTGATGCCAAAAGTCATGATCGCCCCAGCACCTTTAGGCAAATATTTCTTCGCCAAGCTATAATCTTTATGACTTTCTAAGCCAGGATAACTAACCCAGGAAACCAACTCATGGTTTTCCAAATATTTAGCAACAGCAAGCGCATTTTGGCTGTGCCGTTCCATCCGCAAATGCAGTGTTTCCAGTCCCTGCAAAAACATAAAACTGTTGAACGGGCTCAGGCAGGCACCTATATCTCTTAGCACCTGCACTCTAAGCCTAATAATATAAGCCAGATTGCCAAGAGCTTCAGTATACCGCATATCATGATAGCTGGGGTCTGGCTCGGAGAGAAGCGGGAACTTGCCATTTCCCCAGTCAAACTTGCCGCCATCAATAACCACACCGCCC
>NZ_JBYKYF010000030.1:3418-14002 GCF_057736855.1 Sporomusa sp. | reverse complement strand
AGCAAACGTACTGTCAATCATCAGCGGCAACCCATGATTATGCGCCACAGCAGCTACACTCTCTAAATCCAGCACATCAATTTTAGGATTACCAATAATTTCAGCAAACAGCGCTTTTGTCTTAGGCGTAATCGCGGCAGCAAAGTTCTCCGGCTTGCTCGGGTCAACAAACTTAACTGTAATGCCTAGCCGCGGCAACGTATGGGCAAACAAATTATAGGTTCCACCATATAAGCTTGAAGAACTGACAATCTCATCACCCGCCTGGGCAATGTTGACAATGGCTGCAACGATAGCCGCATGACCTGAGGCAAAAGCCAGTGCCCCCACTCCCCCTTCTAAAGCCGCCATCCGCTGTTCAAATACGTCAGTTGTCGGATTCATAATCCGGGTGTAAATATTGCCGCTTTCTTTCAGGCTAAACAAATTGGCTGCATGGTCGGCATCCCGGAAATTGTAGGCGGTAGTCAAATACAGCGGTACTGCCCGCGAGCCAGTTGTTGGATCAGGCTGCTGCCCTGCATGTACGGCCAAAGTATCAAAACGCAAGCTGTTTGGTAAATTCATACTCATCCCTCTTTTTTTTATTTATTTACTGTGGCATATCAACAATATTGATATCGCCTAAGCTGCGCAAGCAAATGCTCCCTTGGATATATTACGCTTCTTGATATCGAATATCCGGTACTAACCTAGCCCCCAAGTAAGCCAAATTAGATGCTTTGAATTTAATCCATTGCCTAATCGGTGGCTCAGCAGCCACAGGCAAAACTTTATTAATAAAATTGGTTAATATCGGTCTAAGCAAATGAAAGTCAATCAGAAACCCATCATGTCCGTGCGGACTGTCGATAATGGCAAAATCGGTGGATACGCCTACCCGCTGCATGGTTTTTGCTAATTCTTCCTGCTGATGTGGTGGATACAGGATATCAGAACTTACTCCCACGACCAGTACTTTGGCATCAATTCTGGCCAAAGCCTCTTCATAAGAAGCGTAACCAGTACTAATATCAAACAGATCCAGCGCACGTAACAAGTATAAATATGAGTTAGCGTCAAACCGTTTCACTAAACCTTCGCCCTGATAATCAAGATAGTTTTCGACTTCAAATTTTCCAGCCCGTGTTCGTCGTCCAAATTTACTAGCCATGGACATCTCGCTCTGATAAGTAATCATGCCTAAGGCCCGGGCAGCAGCCAACCCCTGTTTAGGCCCTGTTCCGCCGTAATAGTCACCGTTTTTCCACTCAGGATCAAGAGTAACCGCTTGACGGCCTACACGATTGTAGGCAATAGCCTGAGGGGAAGAATATCCGGGGGCGGCAATCACAATCGCAGCATCAACAAAACCAGGATAATCAACAGCCCATTGTAAGGCCTGCATTCCTCCCATGGAACCGCCCACCACCATGGCTAAGTGTTCAATTCCTAATTTTTCTAATAACCGTTTTTGAACTCGGACCATATCTTTGATGGTAATCTCGGGAAATCTCATTCCGTAAGGCTTACCGGTAGCTGGATTCGGAGAGGCCGGCCCAGTAGTCCCCTGACATCCACCAAGCACATTGCTACAAATAATGTAAAACCGATTCGTATCAAGCGTCCGTCCAGGCCCAATCAACGGTTCCCACCAGCCCTGCTCATCATATGGGTCATGGGCTGCAGGATGGCTGTCACCTGTTAATGCATGAGTCACCAGAATTACATTATCGCGGGCTGCTGATAGTTGGCCATAGGTTTCATAAGCCACAGTAACTTCTGGTAAACTACCGCCTAAAAATAAATCCAGCGGTCGCTCGGGTGTTGCTATTTGGGCCAACTTCAGTTGCGGCCGCCATTTGAACCCCGGAAAAAAGGTAACAACCATGATATCCTCCCTCCTCTTACAATGACTTCAGCGAATCAAGCAAATGGTTCTTTGAGGACAATAAAAACCCCCTCTATCAAAGAGGGGGTCACATCCATAACCAAAATCCCCTCTCATCTTCCAGGAATACCTATTGATTCCTGCTGGAATTAGCACCACTGCGCATTGCGCCGGTTGCCGGGTGTCATCGGGCCAGTCCCTCGACCTCTCTGGATAAGAGTTTGTTGTTATTATTAAATTTTCTAAATGGATGTGTTCATGATACTATAATGAAATACATTTGTCAAGCATATTGTACTTAAACTTTACACTTTTGTGCGTTTTTTTGCGGTTCCGGTTTGCTTTATACTACATCAAAACCAATGTCTTCCACAGCTTTTACCAGTGCTTCACGACTGGCAGTACCAATTACCTGTGCTTCCTTCTTAGCCAAATCTACACTGGCGCTCACCACCCCGGGAATAGCCTGAAGAGCCTTTTCCACACTCATTTTGCAATGTCCGCAAGACATACCTTCAATTTTTAATATGATGGTTTCTGCTTGATTCATTCTTTCACCTCCTCACTCGAAGAAAATATAAACCATTGCTTTACCCTTTATATGGGTCAAATTGTTTCAGTCGCAGCGCATTAGTAACCACCGACACTGAACTAAAGGCCATTGCCGCCCCTGCCAGAACAGGGGATAAAAATCCTGCTGCTGCCACCGGAATACCCAAAGAATTATAGATAAGCGCCCAAAATAGGTTCTGCTTAATGTTGCGCATGGTTGCCTTACTTAGGCGAATAGCGGCAACCACGCCGGTTAATTCACCCCGCATCAGGGTAATGTCGGCGGCCTCAATAGCAACATCAGTACCAGTGCCAATGGCAAAACCCACATCAGCAGTAGCCAGTGCCGGAGCATCATTAATCCCGTCTCCAACCATGGCTACCACCTTACCGGCTTTTTTCAGCGCTTCTATCTTTTCGGCTTTGTGTTCTGGCAGCACCTCGGCCATAACATTGGTTATGCCAACAGTTTGGGCAATGGCCTGCGCAGTACGGGTATTATCACCAGTCATCATCCATACTTCGATACCCATTTTTTGCAGTTCTGCTATTGCTTGTACCGAACTTTCTTTTACCGTATCGGCTACTGCCAACAAACCGCATAGCTGATTTTCTACAGCCAACAACATAACGGTTTTACCTTGGCCTTCCAACTGTTCGATTTGGGCAACCGCGGTTTCATACGCAATATGATTTTCTTTCATTAACTTACGAGTACCAACCAAAATACGCTTGCCTTCCACTTTCACTTCAATTCCATGACCAGGAATGGCAGTAAATGACTCCGGTTCCATTATGGCAATGCCTTGCTGCTGACCATAGGCAACAATTGCCTGCGCCAAGGGATGCTCCGAATTCTTTTCAGCACTGGCAGCCAGCCGCACTAATTCCGTTTCAGCAAATCCAGTCATAGGCACAATATCAGTAACCTCCGGTTGGCCTTTGGTTATGGTGCCCGTTTTATCCAGTACAATGGTTGTCAGCTTATGTGCATGTTCTAAATGTTCAGCACCTTTTATCAAAATACCGCTTTCCGCTCCCTTACCAGTTCCCACCATAATGGAAGTCGGCGTAGCCAGGCCCAGCGCACAGGGGCAGGCGATCACCAAGACAGCAGTAAAATTGACCAAAGCGCGCGAAAAATTCCCTGGGTCCAGAATAAAATACCAAACTGCAAAAGTTACGATTGATAAACCAACAACCACCGGTACAAAATAACCTGAAACCACATCAGCAAAACGTTGAATGGGTGCTTTGGACCCCTGGGCCGCTTCAACAATACGCACAATTTGTGCTAAAGCAGTATCTTTACCAACCTTTTGGGCCTCAAATTTAAAGGTTCCTAACTTATTTATCGTAGCGCCAACCACTTGGTCGCCGACCTGTTTATCAACAGGCAGGCTTTCGCCAGTAAGCATGGATTCATCAACCGTCGAGGTTCCCTCAACAATGACTCCATCCACCGGAACTTTCTCCCCCGGACGAACTATCACCAGATCGCCGACAACTACGGATTCGACGGGAATATCCATTTCCTGCCCGTCACGAACCACGCGGGCTGTCTTAGCCTTAAGTCCCATCAGCGCCTTAATGGCCTCAGAGGTTTTCCCCTTGGCATTGGCCTCTAATAGCTTACCCAAAATGATAAGGGTAATCAAAATAGCGGACGTTTCAAAGTACAAATCCGGTTGCTGACGCAACACATTAGCAATGCTGTAAAAGTACGCCGCCGATGTACCGAGCGCCACTAACACATCCATATTGGCACTGCCATGTTTAAGGACCAGATAAGCACCCCGGTAAAACTGCCAGCCGGCAATAAATTGAACCGGTGTAGCCAGCAACAATTGAAAATACGGATTCATCAGCCATTCGGTAGACTGCCCCATTACTCCCAGCATATGCAGAATCATGCCAAACAAAAGCGGTGCCGATAACGTGGCTGCCAAGATTAAGCGGAAACGTTGGCTCTTTATTTCGGATTCGTGGGTTTGCTGCTCGTGATCTACGACAGCTCTATCAGTTGCATCCACCGCTCCAAAACCAATGGCTTCAATTTTAGCCTTAATATCATGTACACCGACTACATCTGGATAAAATTCAATAGTAGCCTTCTCTACTGCCAGATTAACAACCGCATTGACTACACCGGGTAACTTGTTCAGAGTTCTTTCTATCCGCCCCGAACACGCTGCGCAGGTCATGCCAGTGATTTTTAAATCTACTTTGTCCCGAATCACCTGATAACCTAATACTTCAATCTTATGAGCAATCTCAGCAAGTGTAACCTGTGACCGGTCAAACGTCACCGTAGCTTTTTCGGTTGCCAGATTTACTGCGGCTTTTTCCACTCCCGGCAATTTGGCGAGCCCCCGTTCCACCCGGCTGGCACAAGCGGCGCAAGTCATGCCGCCAACTTTTAACGAGACCGTGTCAACAGACTGGTTATTTTTCGCTTGAGCCATATTTGCTCCCCCTTACCCTAAAACTTTACTTGGCAAATTTAGATAAAACACTCATCAACTCACCGACGGCTTGTTCTGTACGGTCTTGTTTAATGGCATTAACCACACAGCTTTTGGTATGACTTTCGATCATAATTAATGCTACCTGATTGAGCGCAGCCCGGGCAGCCATAATTTGCTGCAGAATGTCCACACAATAACGACCTTCTTCCACCATTTTTTCAATTCCATTAATTTGGCCACCAATACGCCGTAATCTGTTTTTTATACTTGCCTTTTCCTGTTCGTTTACCATCATTACCCTCCAAATATACTATACCCCTGTATAGTATATGGTACAATGCAATTGACTTACAGTCAATTTAATTTTAGTATCTCCGGCAAGTGATTATTTAGTTACGCCAGACCTTACCTATTGGTTTTGAACCAACAGGATAACCAGGTAAACCTTCCGTTGGTTACACAGCAAGAAGCCCGGGATAATCCCGGGCTTCTTGCTGTGTAATCAGTTCATCATTTCGAGGAAAGCCTGTATTCTGGTTTTAATTTGTTCCACATCGCCTTGGGAGTAATCGGTTTCAATCTGGATGAAGGGAATATCGCCATGTTGTTTTAAGAAGTCTTTGACCACCCGGCTTTCTACATTATAGGTATGACAGCCATGCCAAGTAATATCTACAATTCCATCAGCCTTGTAATCGTTGACCAGTTGGACGAGATTCTGCATTCTTATCGGATTAGGGCTCATACAGGAGCAAGGAGTTATCAGGTATTTTTCCGCAATGGCTTCTAGCGGTGGCTTGGTTTCATCGACAAGGGTTACAAACTGCTTCATGCCGGAACAGTTTTCAATATAAACAACGGCAGCGCCACATTTTTCAATAATTCGTATGACTTTTTCCGAACCAATCCCTGTGGGTACGCCGGTTACAATAATGCGTTTGGCACCTTTGGGAATAGCAGCCTCGCCTTTGGCTACAGACTCTTTCATATCAGCAATGATTTCCTTAAGTTGTTTAGCAAAATCATTACGGTCAGTAACAAAGTTCCGCCCCCACATCAGTTTCAGCAAATCCATACCTGTCATGGGTACAGGATCATGTTTCATCACTTCAGCCAATTCCTGCATCAACAAGCGTTCTTCATTGAGAACCTTAATGGCTGAGCGCAATTTTTCCTCAGTAATTTGTACCCCAAGTTCCTGTTCTAAGACATCTTTCAGCACCTTTACTTCGTTCAGCCAATACGCCTTATCATTGTCAGTAAGATAGCTTTGCGGCAGCTTCATCACATGGACAGGCTTGAAGGACTTCATTAATTCAAACATTTTTTTCTTGCCATCGCAGGTAGTTTCCCCAATGATAATATCGGAATACAAAAAGTATGGACACTTGTCAGTTACGGCAAAACCATATGAAGATTTGATTAACGGACAGAAATTGCGCGGCAGTGTTTTTTCACCATCAGGAATGGCTTCTTCCTTGGTGGCGCATAAGGCAAAACCCAAAGCATCTGCCGCTAAGACAAGTTCCTGCGGGGCAAAAACACAATAAAAACCAACAACCTTTTTCCCTGTCTCTTTAATATTTTTCAACATAGTAAACGCATCTGACATAATTCTGCTCCCCCATCCTTTGCAATTTGTAACACGGCTTTACTGTATGGCATCCCAGGCAAATAAGGCTGCCCCTATCGAACCAGCAAATACCGCCTGTTCATGCGTGAGCACCGGCAAACCTAATCGATCTGCCAGTTCCTGGCGCAATACTTGATTTTGGGCCAGCCCCCCAGTAAATACTACCGGCGCCGTAGGCTGAATCCCGGCTGCCATGACGGCTATCCGGCCAGCAATGGATTTATATAAAGCGGCAATGATGGCTTGCCGGGAAACCCCTCGATTGACCAGTCCGATGACTTCTGACTCGGCAAATACGGTACACATAGAATTAATGGTGCAAACTGTATCCTCAGGACCTGCTTTGATATTACCAATTTCAGCAATATCAAGCCCCAGTGCATTGGCTGTAACTTGCAGAAACTTGCCTGTACCAGCGGCACATTTATCATTCATGACAAAATCCAACACCCTGCCCTGGTTGTCCACCTTGATCGCCTTGGCATCCTGACCACCAATATCAATCACGCACCTGACACTAGGCACTAAATATACCGCACCTCTCGCATGGCAGGTGATTTCTGTCATAGCCTTAGTAACAAACGGCAGATTCAGCCGTCCATAACCTGTTCCCACAATGTAGCCAACCTCACTGCATCCCTGACTGCTACATGCTGTTTTAAGCAGCTGAGTGGCTTGCTCCTTGGGATTCCAGCCTGAAGGGCAGATAAAATGTGCAACCGTTTTCCCTTTATATACTGTAAGTTTTATTGCCGCTGAACCAGCATCAATACCAACTGCTATTTTATCGTCCATAAACCACCTATAATTTGTTTTTATAGATTAAATTTGTCGAAATAATATAATTAATCTATATTAATCATTCGTTCTTACTTTCTCGATTCCTGCATTGTAAACATTCCATAAGAAAAAGTTACAAGTATGACAGGGAAATATTTACTAAAAATGAAAAAGTATTCTGATGTGCGATACACCAGAATACTTTTATAAATATCCCTTATTGATACACCTAAGCCATTCTCAAATTTACTCACAGCTTGAGCTAAGCTGAATTATTCTTCGCCAAACAGCGGTGTCGACAGATAGCGTTCACCAGTATCAGGCAAAATGACTACAATGTTTTTGCCCTTATTTTCTGGACGTTTAGCCAGCTCAGTAGCGGCCCAAAGGGCTGCCCCGCTGGAAATACCAACAAGCAGACCTTCCGTAGTAGCCACGGTTCTTGAGGCATCAAAGGCGTCAGCAGTCTGAACTTGAATAATTTCATCAACGATTTTGGCATTAAATACATCTGGTACAAAACCAGCCCCAATTCCCTGAATCTTATGCGGACCAGGATTACCGCCAGACAGCACTGGCGAGTCAGCTGGTTCAACTGCCACCGCTTTTAATTCCGGCTTACGCGCCTTCAGTACTTCAGCAATACCGGTAATGGTACCGCCGGTCCCTACGCCACCGACAACAATATCCACCTCACCATCAGTATCCCGCCAAATTTCTTCGGCCGTAGTTTTGCGATGGATTTCTGGATTAGCCGGGTTTTTAAACTGTTGCGGAATCCAGGAGTTAGGGGTCGTCGCTGCCAATTCTTCTGCTCTGGCAATCGCACCTTTCATGCCTTGAGCACCTGGGGTCAGTTCCAGTTGGGCCCCTAAGGCTTTCAGTAATTTACGGCGTTCTATGCTCATGGTTTCAGGCATGGTCAGAATCAGTTTGTAGCCACGCGCAGCAGCAACAAAGGCCAATGCCACTCCTGTATTGCCACTGGTAGGTTCAATAATTACCGTATCTTTATTGATAATTCCCCTATCCTCAGCGTCTTTAATCATTGCATAGCCAATACGGTCTTTGACGCTGCTTAGCGGATTAAAGTATTCTATTTTGGCGATGATTCGTCCGCCAACCGCTTTGGTACTAGCATAGTTTTTTAACTCTAGCAGCGGTGTATTACCAATCAGTTCTGTCAGATTTCCATAAATTTTAGCCATACTACATCATCCTTTCTTTCACCTGATTAATCATATTGTAACCTTTTTCCTGCGCAGTAGTAACCTGGTACTACTAAAAAATTAACTTTTTTCTGTCTAGAAAACAAAAGGAGACAATCGACAGCTATATAAGCCAGCGATTGCCTCCGGTCTTCCGGTCAGCAAAAAATACTAATGAATATTAATATGGTTATATCGTATCATACTCCTGCTTACCTGTCAACCTATTTTTGGCATTACTATTATTGAGGAGTAACTTTTTCTTTAAATACCTGTTTGCCGTCTTTCATTTCAATAACAACTGCACTCTTAATCGGATTGTGGTTGGCATCAATCGTTACAATCCCTGTACTGAGCTGCAAATTCTTAGTTTGTTCTAACGCATCGCGGATTTTTTGCGGATCGGTGCTGTTCGCACGCTTAATAGCGTCAATCAGCAACAAGCCAGCATCATATCCAAGAGCGGAGAAAACACTTGGTTCCTGGTTATATTCTTTCTTATAAGCAGCAATAAATTTTACAACATTAGGATCGGTATCCTGAGATGAGAAATGGCTGCTGAAATACGTATTGTTTAGTGCCGCTGCGCCAGCAATTTCGACGACTTTAGCATCATCCCAGCCGTCGGTTCCAATGAACGGCATATTCATGCCCATTTCTCGAGCCTGTTTAAGAATTTTGCCTACTTCTTCATAATAAGCCGGAAGGAATACAACATCAGGATTAAGTGCTTTTATTTTGGTCAGTGTTGATTTGAAATCCTGATCTTTTTGTAAAAAGGCTTCTTGGCCTAAGATTTTACCACCGTTTTGAGTAAATACTGTTTCAAAAGATTTGGCAAGACCTTTGGAATAGTCGGAACTATTATCAACATACATAACTGCGGTTTTTGCCTTCAGCGTATTGCTGGCAAAGTTGGCCATGATGGTTCCTTGCAATGGATCAATAAAACAGGAACGGAAAGCGTACGGACGCGTTCTGCCATTATCGACAGTGATCTTTTCGTTTGTTCCAGTCGGAGTAATGACAGGAATTTTATTATCTTCAGATACCTGAAGGGTAGCTATCGTATTAGAACTAGTAGCAGGCCCTAACACCGCTACAACTTTATCCTGCGTAATAAGTTTAGTGAGAGCATTAGTTGCCTCGGCAGCTTCTGATTTATTATCTGCCAATACTAATTTGATTTGTTTGCCTAATACTCCACCTGACTCATTAGCCTGTTTAATGGCTAATTGAATACCATTAACCGCTTGCTTGCCATAATTGGCCACACCGCCGGTCAACTCAAAGTTGCCGCCAATTTTAATTTCATTTGTTGCTTCTTGTTTGGTTCCGCCACCGCAACCGGCAAGCGCACCAGCCATCAGCAGTGTGCTCATTGCCACTGCTAATAATTTTTTACGCATATTCTCCTCTACCCCTTTTTAGCCCCTATACAAATACTTGTTTCACTGCTTAGAATCGCGTTTCTGACCGGAATGTATCTGTACAGGAGAATTTATGTATTTTGTAATTGAAATATACTATACACCTTTACAAGTTTGTTGTCAATATATTATTTTTAGTACATTTAATACATACTATTGTCCTTATTAATCGGACATGACCATGGTTCGGCAACAAAAAAAAGCTACTCCTTCTAACCAGAAAAAGTAGCCTTTTTATTTCTACCTTATTATTCATAACGTAATAGGCGCAAACGTCTGTCTCTCACAAATGGAATCAGAAGTTTTTTTAAATTCCATCACCATGCAGGCCAGTCAATTTGCCCACCCGATACTTTTCGGTTCTTTCCACCTGCGTAATTTGTCCTGCCTGAATTTGAATCGCAACCTTTCCATACTCCATACCGCTGACAGATTGTAGTATCCGTGTCCGTAAATCTGCCGGAGCTGCTAATTTACCTGCCGTTTTACTTGGTAACTCGCCAAACCGAATTTTCTCCAGTTTTTCCATCTGAATGATCCGCGAATCCTGAAGTACCAAAGTAACAGAGCCAAAGTTAATTTCTTTTATTGCTTGTTCAATCAGGTCAAGCACTTCCCCAGAAATATATTTATTCATTTGTCA
>NZ_JBYKYF010000030.1:0-3408 GCF_057736855.1 Sporomusa sp. | reverse complement strand
CTCTGAGACACTTTCCGGCCAATGCCATGAATTTTACCAGTAATGCACGAACGGCAATGCGCCGGCGAATCGTTGATACAGATTTTTCCCGGATAAAGCAAATACATCTGTCGGTACTCACCCTCAGTAACATTAGGCATAACTACATTGGCTCCGCGTTGCAGCGCCAATACCCGTCCCTGTGGGTTTAATGTCTCCATAGCCGTTGTTGCCGGAATATTAATATCAGGCAGCAATAGCCTCGTCATGGCCATCACTTTCGTGCTTAGTTCAAACGTACCGCCCCGTTCCCCCGCCAATGGCGTATCCGGGTTGGGAATAAACGGACCGACACCAATCATATCGGCATCTATGCTCTTGAAAAACAGAATATCATCAGCCAGCGATTCTATCGTTTGTCCTGGTATTCCTACCAATGAGCCTGTTCCTAACTCAAAACCTAACTCCTTTAGATCATGCAAACATCGTACCCGGTTATCCCAGCTCATGCCTGGGTCTAGTTTTTCATACAAAGCTTTGTCGGTAGTCTCAATTCTCAGCAAATACCGATCAGCCCCAGCCTCGCGGTATGCTTGATATACTTCACGGGGTTTTTCACCCACACTCAGGGTAATTGCCAAACCAAGTTCTTTAACGTTTTTGATAATACTGACCATAGTAGCCACATCAAACCATTCGTCTTCGCCTGACTGCAATACAACCGTGCGATAGCCGTATGACTTGGCTTTAGTAGCAAAGTCAAGGATAGTTTCCGGATCTAAACGATAACGTTTTACTTGTTTATTATCCCGCCGCAAACCACAATACAGGCAGTTTTGTTTACATATGTTAGAAAACTCAATCAACCCGCGCAGATGTACTTCGTCACCCACATACCGTTGCCGCACGCGGTCAGCAGCAGCAAAAAACTCAGTTTCATGTTCTGTATCTATCAGCAAGGCGACAATTTCATCTTTCGTAAGTTCGTGGGTTGTTTCCGCTTTGTTAATTAACGCCAATATATCCTGCTTATCAGCCATACCGTTACTACCTCCCCCTATATGCCTATTGCCCAAAAAAGTTTCACCTGTTGAAATCATGATAGCTGGTTTTATAACCGGCGTCAATATCAAGAAATAGGGAGTATAAAAACAATAAAAATATCTATTGACAAAGTTTATTGTCTATGACAAAATAAAATCCAATAAATTACATAGCAAAAAAAACTTATCAAGAGTGGTCGAGGGACTGGCCCTATGACGCCCGGCAACCAGCAGCAATGCAAGGTGCTAAATCCAGCGGAGCAATCCGGAAGATGAGTTAATCGTGTGTCTAAACGACTCTTCTTACGGAAGAGTCGTTTTTTTGTACCCAAAACCTAAGGTAGCCGTATCCTATAACAAACAAAGGAGATGGTATGTATGAAATTTGCCACCAAAGCTGTCCATGCGGGTCTGGTCACCGATAAAACTACCGGAGCCATCAGCACCCCGATTTACCAGACAGCCACGTTCCGGCATCCTGAGCTTGGCCGTAGTACTGGCTATGATTACTCTCGTACTCAAAATCCTACTCGCAAAGCGGTGGAAGAAGCTGTAGCCGCATTGGAGGAAGGGCATGCCGGTTTTGCCTTTGCTTCAGGCATGGCTGCCATTTCGGCAATACTTATGTTATACCAACCTGGCGATCATTTGATTATTACTGAAGACTGTTATGGCGGAACATATCGGATTATGGATAAGATATTTAGCCAATTCGATCTAACAGCTACATTTGTCGATACCAGCAACCTTAACGCGGTGCGCCAAGCGCTACAGCCTACTACTAAAGCCATTTTGCTGGAAACACCCACCAATCCACTTATGAAAATTGCCGATATCCGGGCAATAGCGGCAATAGCCCATGCGCATACTTCACAACCGCTTCACGTGATTGTTGATAACACCTTCCTGACTCCGTATTTTCAGAAACCTTTAACACTTGGTGCTGATATTGTCATCCATAGCGGTTCCAAATACTTGTCAGGCCATAATGATGTAGTCTGCGGTCTGGTAGTTGCCAGCGACCCCGCCCTTTGCGAAAAAATTGGATTTATTCAAAATGCCACTGGCGCTATCCTTGGACCGCAGGACAGCTGGCTGTTACTTAGAGGTCTCAAAACCTTGACAGTGCGGCTGCGCCAACACGAAACCAACGCGCTGGCTGTCGCCGAATGGCTTACTACCCATCCCAGTGTCACCAAAGTCTATTACCCTGGCTTAGCTAGCCACCCTGGTAAAACAACGCACGATGCCCAGGCTTGTGGCTATGGCGGTATGTTGTCCTTTGTCGTAAACGATCCCTGTCTGCCTGCCCAAGTACTTCGCAAAGTACAGGTTATTCAGTTTGCCGAAAGTTTAGGCGGTGTCGAATCGTTAATCACCTTCCCCGCGGTACAGACCCATGCTGATATTCCGGCCGACATTCGCGAACGATTAGGCATTAGTGATTGTCTCTTGCGATTGTCTGTCGGCATTGAAGATGTTGAAGATATCATTGCCGATTTGGCCCAGGCACTGGAACAGTAAGAAAGAAATGAGTCAGAAAACGCTTTCTGACCCATTTCTTTTTCATTATGAATGATAATAATGCCGAATTCTAAAATCAGTCCCTATTCGGTTAGCAATCTCCCGGCAGGACTGGATATCTTTCTGAGGTATAACATCAACAACAGTAAGTACTACCCGGGGAATATACCTTTTGCATTTGGCAGCAAACTTCAACAGAGCATCATATGCCTGTTCGCCATAAACAGGCTGGCATAATGTCTGATATTCCTTAGCATTGTTCGCATTCAAACTAATAGAAACAACATCTACCAGTCCTACTAACAACGGAGTAATATCCTGCCCATAAATCAAATTGGCATGCCCATTTGTGTTGATGCGAATGGGCATATTGTACGCATGTTTGAGATATCTACAAATTTCAATAATATCATATGTTCGCAGCATGGGTTCTCCATAACCGCAAAATACGAACTCCTGGTACTTATAACTATCCCTCGACTGAATATCGGCTAGCACTTCACTAACCGTAGGTTCCTGTTCTAACCATAAATTCATGCCCGGACTAATACCGTGTAAATGATTTCTGACGCAAAACGTACAGTTATTGGTACAACGGTTGGTCAGATTTATATATAAAGCATTTCCTAATTCATACGTAATCGTCAGCAGTCACCCCTTTTTCCATTAATTAATTATTATTTTTAGATGCCATCTCCGTATATTCCTTCCATGTCGTTAATTCGGCGTTTTTCGGTCTTTTCTATCTGCTCAACCTTACCGTCTTCGATACGAATAATCAGTTGTCCATACATCAGACCATCCAGCTGGGCAATAATTTTAGGCTGAAAAGAATGCTGTCTTGCTGGAACATCCTGTACTA
>NZ_JBYKYF010000390.1:819-2435 GCF_057736855.1 Sporomusa sp. | reverse complement strand
GGTTGGTTTACAATATATACGTCATTCTAAGATACCAAGGTTTAGCCGCTTAGTTGTCGGTTGGACTTATATACTCGTAGGTCTCCTCAATTTTAGCTTTCCTTTCATTGCTTATGGCTCATGGATTCTGCCCTGGGGCTATGCTATAGGCGGAACATTGCGCCTAGTCATTGCTATCGGAACCTTGATATTATTTTTTGAAAAAACTAGAACTGATCTATCCAACAAAGAAATTCAATATAAACTATTAGCTGAAAATGCTATTGACGTAATTTATTATTATCGTCTTCTTCCTGAAGCCACTCTTGAATATATAAGCCCCTCAGTTTTTACAACTACTGGTTATCCTCCTGAAAAATATTACAGCAATAATCAATTAATTTTTGAGCTAGTACATCCTGATGATCGACCCTTATTGGATGATTTCATCAGTAATCTGCCGTACTCTGTTGAAAAACCGCTAACATTACGCATATTAAAAAAAGATAAATCTACCATCTGGATTGAACAAAAATGTGTTCCCATCTATGATCAACAAAGCCAATTAATCGCGTTGGAAGGTATTATCCGCGATATCACTCAGCGAAAAAAACTGGAGCAAATGGCCTCAGCACTCGACAGGATGAATATGGTAGGTAGTATGGCGGCAACCGTCGCTCATGAAATTAGAAATCCCATGACCACAGTACGCGGTTACTTACAGGTGCTGGGTCGAAAAGAAAAGTATCAGGCAGATAAAGAAAAAATTGAATTAATGATTGAGGAAATTGACAGAGCCAATAACATTATACGGGAATACCTCTCTTTGTCTCGTGAAAAATTTGCGAATTTAAAAAAACACTCTTTAAATCACATCGTTGAAGCGCTATTCCCGTTGATACAGGCAGACGCCAATTCCTCCAAAGTATATGTAACCCTTGACCTTAGCGATATCCCCGAATTACCGTTAGACGAAAATGAAATCCGTCAATTGCTATTGAATTTAGTACGAAACGGTATTGAAGCAATGCCGTCAGGCGGTAACCTGGTTATTCGCACTTTCTGCGAAAATAACAAAGCTGTTTTGTCCGTCAGTGACCAAGGAACGGGAATACCACCGTATATACTGGAAAATTTGGGTACACCATTCTTCACAACTAAGGATACTGGCACAGGTCTTGGGCTGCCGATTTGCTACCAAATTGCTCACCGGCATAATGCCAGTATCCAGATTGATACCTGCGATAAAGGAACTACTTTTTCCGTGAGTTTTAATCTACCGGCTTCGTAAAAGCTTAAATTATTTCAGCTCTTTTTCAGTGAGTAAATAACTGAAAAAGGGCTATTATTTTTTATGCGAAATTCACATTATTACAACATTAACCATTCTTTTACATTTATTACAGGAATTATACACTTTTCTCCATAACCCTTAATTAAGGGGGTGATAGTTATGAAGACGTAAGCCTTAATAAAAAACTGTCGTCAAAAACTATCAAAAGGAGAGAGAAATATGATTATCAACAATGAGACAAAAACAAATTCCTTCCCAATAGTAAATACTGAAAATTCAATCAAAATTTATGTGGCTAAAACTCCGGAAGAGAAGAGAGAAATATACCACTTTCGTTATCAAA
>NZ_JBYKYF010000390.1:0-809 GCF_057736855.1 Sporomusa sp. | reverse complement strand
AAATGTCTAGGCATTTTGCAGAAGTTGACTATGATAATCAGCAAATATATGATGAAATGGACGACTGGGCAATATTGCTATATGCTAAAGTTGATTCAAAGATAATTGCCACGTATCGAATTAATATTGGCACTATGACAGACTTTCCACAAAAAGTTATAGATTACTTAAATCTGAACACATTTAACAATTATATTGCTGAACATGGCAGTCATAAATTTGCTTTTGCTACAAAAGTAATGGTCGCTCCCGCTTATCGAGGCTCACCAGCGCTGTATCTGCTTACAGCAAAATGCTATGAGTTTTGTTGCTACGAGCAAGTCCAGTTTCTCTTTGGTATCTGCAACTTTCATTTGCTCCAGCTCTATGAGCAACTAGGGTGCCGCAGATACTATAAAAATTTTATTTCCCCTGGTCATGGCTTAGCGGTCCCAATTGTTATGCTCATAGATGATGTTGAGCATTTCCGCAAAGTGCGTTCTCCGCTTTTTCGCATAGCCCGGAAAAGACAATCATTAAATACTAAAGCAATTAAATGGTTTAACGCTATGTTCACTAACAACTCTTCCATTATCAATAGTCAACTGACTACAGAAGAAGAATTTTGGGGCATTTTGTGCAAGCATTTGCATTGCCTTCCAACACAAGTCATAAGCTTACTGCAAGATTTATCTGAAACAGAAGCCAAAAAATTCCTTCACAATTGCGGAGTTTTAGTACAATGCGAACCGGGCGATATTATTACTTTTCAAGGCGACGTTAGTTATACCTATAATATATTAATCTCTGGCAGATTAAAGTCTTTAACC
>NZ_JBYKYF010000389.1:0-2435 GCF_057736855.1 Sporomusa sp. | reverse complement strand
CACCGCACATCTGGCTTTTGATGCATTTCTTACATTGTTCAGTTTTCAGGGAACGTCGCCACCACACAAAAATCACGTGCATCGTGACGTTTATATATGCTATCATGTTTTTTATAACATGTCAACATATTTTTTGTCGCTACCATCTTGCGAAGACAGCTTTTATATATTATCACATCACTGGCGCAATGTCAATAATATTTTTTTCGAATTTTCAATCGCATATTTCAGCGACTTCTATATAATATCACATAGCGTTTCGTCTGTCAATATGTCTTTTTTTAGAATATATTGGTTATTTTTTTTAATCGGACGAATGTTATATTACCATAATGACTTTGCGATTGTCAATAAAAAATTGAACGTAGTTAACAGAACTGAACAACAAGGTCATATGGAGCTTCCGTTCTCTAATATGATTCACTTAAGAACATATGAAAGCTGACCGGCTTGGCCGGTCAGCTTACTCCTACAATTAGTCACGATGACGCATATGTGGGAAAAGCAAGACATCCCTAATAGAATAGGAGTCGGTTAATAACATAACCAATCTGTCGATACCAATACCCAGTCCGCCTGTAGGTGGCAGACCATATTCTAGTGCAGTAATATAGTCTTCATCCATCATATGCGCTTCATCATCGCCAGCCATTCGTTGTGCCAGTTGATCGGCAAACCGTCCATGCTGGTCAATCGGGTCATTCAATTCCGAAAAACCATTGGCAATTTCGCGGGCAAAAATAAATGCCTCAAAACGATCAGTAATATCTGGGTTGTCTTTGTTACGCTTAGCCAGAGGCGATATTTCGGTAGGATGGCCAATAATGAAAGTTGGCTGAATCAAATGCTGTTCTGCCACTTCTTCAAATACATTGTTCAATATACCGCCAATTCCCTGCGTCTTTTCATACTTAACACCCAATTTATCGGCAATGGCTCTTGCCTCTTCTACGGTAGTAACCTCGTTAAAATCTACTCCTGCAAATTTTTTAATGGCTTCCGGCATTGTCATTCGGGTCCAAGGTGGCGTTAAATCAATTTCTTGTCCCTGATAAGTAATCTTGGTTGTACCAAGAACTGCCTGAGCAACGCCGGCAATTACTTCTTCTGTCAAACGCATAACGTCCTGATAATCAGCATACGCCTGATACAGTTCAATCATAGTAAACTCTGGATTATGTTTTATCGAAATACCTTCATTTCTGAATACTCGTCCAAGTTCATATACCTTTTCAAAACCGCCAACAATTAGACGTTTGAGGTATAGCTCCGGGGCAATCCTCATATATAACTTCATGTCAAGCGCATTATGATGAGTTATAAACGGCCTAGCTGCTGCACCACCAGCAATAGGATGCATCATGGGGGTCTCCACTTCTAAGAAACCGCGTTCGTCTAATAATTGACGCACAGCTCTAATAATTTTGCTGCGCATAACAAAATTATTACGTACTTCAGGATTTACAATTAAATCAAGATAGCGCTGCCGATAACGGGTTTCAACATCTTTCAGTCCATGCCACTTTTCTGGCAACGGACGAAGTGTTTTAGCCAAAAGTTCAAAACTGGTAACCTTTACGCTGATTTCACCTTTTTGTGTAGTAAAT
Source organism: Sporomusa sp. (assembly GCF_057736855.1). Taxonomy (NCBI): domain Bacteria; kingdom Bacillati; phylum Bacillota; class Negativicutes; order Selenomonadales; family Sporomusaceae; genus Sporomusa; species Sporomusa sp. The sequence continues at coordinate 828 of NZ_JBYKYF010000389.1, read as the reverse complement.
ACCACACCTTCAATACCCACAATATCGCCAATATCCAAGAGGCGAAACCGTTCATAGGCAGTTTCCCCAAGTACATCTTGACGAAAATAAACCTGTATTTTGCCGGTCATATCCATTACATGACCAAAACTAGCCTTCCCATGGCCGCGTACGGCCATAAGCCGCCCAGCGATTCGGACAGTTTGTCCCTCTAATTCAGCATACTGGTCAATGATATCCTTACTATGATGTGTAAAATCATATTTCCGCCCAAACGGTTCGATCCCTTGGGCAGCGATTTTTTCCATCTTTTCCCGGCGAACTTTCATAAGCTCGTTTAATTCTTCTACAGTCTGCTGATTATCTTGTACTGCTTCTGTTTCTGCCATGTAACGTCTCCCCCGTCTTACGTTCTTCAAACACAAATTAATTTTGTCTTCTAATCTCTAAGATTTGATATTTCAAAATTCCTGCTGGAACATTTACTTCTACAATACTCCCTACCTTTTGGCCAAGAATGGCCTGACCAACAGGTGATTCATTCGAAATTTTAAATTCGGCAGGATCTGCTTCAGCCGAACCAACAATAGTATATTCCAGTTCATCATCAAATTCCAAATCCTTGAGTTTTACCGTAGAACCAATGGCAACAACATCGGTTCCCACTTCACCTTCATCAATGACCTTCGCGTTACGCAAAAGCTTTTCCAGACTAAGGATTTCTCCCTCAATGAAGGCTTGTTCATTTTTTGCATCTTCATACTCTGAGTTTTCGCTGATATCGCCGAATTCTATGGCTTGTTTAATACGTTCAGCCACTTCCCGGCGGCGAACTGATTTTAAATAGTC
>NZ_JBYKYF010000029.1:0-16800 GCF_057736855.1 Sporomusa sp. | reverse complement strand
ATTTTTGAGACAAAAAGCGAGGCTGTGGACTACCTTGAAAATGGATCCGCATCCTCGCTTTATTATTAACATGTTTTAAACAAGTATGACAGTAACAATCGATGCTGTTTAACAGTATCCGTTTTTTGAGTGTTAGTCTTTTTTCAATACAGTAGCTTTGCCGTCGATGACTACCGTGCCTCTTTGATTGGTTACTGTGGTTTTTAAAATTAACTGGTTTTTGGCTTCGAGTTTTTCGATGACTTCTACCGTAGCAGTAATGGTATCGCCGATTTTCACCGGCGCTTTGAAGGCTAGTTCTTGGACAAGGTAAATGCTGTTTGCACCAGGAAGGGCTGTGCCAAGTACCGCCGAAATAAAGGCGGCAGATAACATGCCATGAGCGATACGTTCTTTGAAGATGGTGGTTTTAGCAAATTCAGCATTGATATGAACGGGATTAAAATCTCCACTGAGGCCAGCAAAGGTATATACGTCATACTCGGAAATTGTTTTGGACATGCTAGCTTTGTCGCCAATTTTGATGTCGGCAAATTTTATTTCTTGCACCATAACCAATACTCCTTATTCGCAATTGTGGCCGCTTATTCGTTGGGCGGCTCCTTGTTATTTTCGACAGTCAGTGCTGGAATTACCTCTTGATAATTTTATAGTTCAGCCAGAATGAAAATAGAGCTACAGGTCAAATGCTGGATTATGGAACTTGAACCCTATGTTCCTCACGAAACTGTCCTGGTTTTAGGCGGAGGGTATAGTACTGATACTGCACAATGAGCTTGTCCAATTTGCGGCTAAGTTGGATAACATCAGGATGTGCGATATCTGTCGCTTCTGCTTGGCGGTGCATTTTGTCCCGCACTCTCTCAATCTCTTCCACTAATTTTGTTAACATTGTATTCACCTTATTCCTTCTAATGCCATGATTTTACTAGTGTGCCATTACAATATGATACATATCACAAATTGATCCGGGTTTATTTTCAAAACCATAAATATAATCTCTCAACAATAAATATATATAATTAAATAACTATAGATATTCAATACAAGCGAGGGTAATCTTTCAACTTTTTTATATGAGGTGGATTATGCCTAGAATTGCTAGGAATCTTGCTTCTAAAGTGGGGTTGCCGCCAGGTACCCTGTTGTATTCCGGAAATATGCGAACTGACAAAGTGCAGATAACTGTGCTGAAATATAACAGCGAGACAGTAACTGAAATAAATAATATGGCAATCGCTGATTTGATGCAACTGGTAGCCAAGCCTGGGGTAACTTGGATACATGTGCGAGGGCTTACTTCTGCGGCCGTCGAAAGGATTGGGCAACAGTTTTCTATACATCCGCTGGTGTTGGAAGATATTTTGCATACCAATCAGCGTCCTAAGCTTAGTGATTATGGTATGTATTTGTGTGTAATCGTAAAATCGCTAACAATAACCGCAACTCAGAAGGATTACCGAGCCGAGCAGGTGAGTTTTATTTTGGGGCCCAATTATGTCATTTCTTTTATGGAAAGTCCGCCTGGAGAACAAGATGTTTTGAAAAATGTATATGAGCAAATTAAGACAGGACGCGGTAAAATTCGCCAATTGGGAGCGGATTATCTTTTTTATGCTTTGCTCGACTGTGTAGTTGATCATTATTTTTTGTTGCTGGAACATTTAGGAGAAAAAATAGAAATTCTCGAAGACCAAATTGCTGCCGATCCACGGCCTGAGGTATTGCAGGAATTGCATGAGTTAAAACATGAGATGCTATTCTTGCGCAAATCGGTTTGGCCTGTACGGGAATTGGTCAGTGCACTAGAGCGGGGAAGGGCTTCTCAGATTCAGGAAGCGACGTTTGTTTATTTGCGGGATGTATATGATCATGTCATTCAGGTGATTGAGACAATCGAAATTTATCGAGATATGCTGTCAAGCATGTTGGATGTTTATTTATCAACTGTTAGCAACCGAATGAGCGAAGTCATGAAAATGCTTACCATTATTTCTACCATTTTTATCCCTCTTACTTTTATTGCCGGAGTGTACGGCATGAATTTTGAGAATATGCCTGAGCTTCATTGGGAATATGGCTATATTATGATTTTATCGGTTATGTTGGCGATCGGTCTTCTGATGGTCTGCTATTTTCGTAAAAAGCGCTGGCTATAATGCACCGTTGGTATGTTAATCATACAACTATACTGCTGATATGGCTAGAGTTTCGGTTGTTTCTCTTGACTTATTTATCACGAAAAATGTAAAATTGGTGTTAGATATAGTAATTGCATATCTATGCAAAAATGTCCGTGAGACAATATTATATATATTGGTCTAAATCGTGGTCCCAATACATAAAAAAGGGGGAAAGGGCCCCCTTTTTTTAGTATATACCTTAATGGTTACTGTGCTTAGTTTAGTAATGATAACTTTGCCTATAGTAATAGTACTTGAAAGTAAGAGTGGTGACAGAATGAAAAATATTGATCCCCAAGCGTTAGATAAAATTGTAAAAAATATCATTACTGCAGTGGAAAAAAGCAAAGCACAGATATACGAGATATATGATGCCGCTCGAGCCGAGATGGAAAGGGTCCGTTTGGCTGTTGAACGGATTAAACAGGAAACGGCAGATATCATCTTTAAGGTCGATGAATTGGAAAAAAAAGAACGCAGAGCACGATATCGGCTGATGGAAGTTAGCCGTAATTTTCATAAATATACGGAAGAAGATATTAAAGCGGCTTATGAGGATACTAGCAGTGTTCAACTGGAACTGGCTATGGCTAGGCTTCAGGAACAAAATTTGCGACGTCAGCGTGATGAACTGGAGATTCGGTTAAAATCATTAAAAACCACAGTGGAGAAAGCTGAGGAATTAGCCTCCCAGGTCGGCGCCATATTGGGGTATTGGGGTAGCCAAATGGGCGATGTGGTAAATCAGATTGAATCGTTGCAGGCCAGTCAGGCTTTTGGGGCAAAAATTATTAAAGCGCAGGAAGAAGAACGACGGCGTGTGTCACGCGAAATTCATGACGGTCCGGCACAGGCTATGGCCAATATTGTTTTTCGGGCAGAGGTGTGCGAGCGCTTAATAGAAACCGATGTGGTTAGAGCCAAAAGTGAATTGGCAGATTTGCGCGAGCAGATGCGGATAGCCTTGAAAGAAACACGGAAAATTATTTTTGACCTCAGACCCATGACGCTGGATGATTTGGGCTTGGTTCCTACCATCCGGCGAATATTGGAAACGTTGAAAGAGCGAAGTGGTATTTTTACGGAAGTTAAAGTGCTTGGCAAAGAGAAACGGTTGGAACCTCATATTGAAATTGGCTTATTTCGCATTATCCAGGAGGCGCTTAACAATGTGGAAAAACACGCTAAGGCCTCAAACGTATGGGTGCGTTTTGATTTTCGGCCAAGTGTAGTTTCAGCGGTAGTCGAAGATGACGGCAAAGGGTTCGAAACCGTTGATTCGATAGGGAAAGAAAGCTTTGGTTTGATGGGTATGCGGGAACGGATTAAGCTGTTGCGCGGTGAGCTTACCATAAAATCAGAGGTTGGTAAAGGTACTCGGATATTTGTTACCGTACCACTTGGCGCATAGCAGAAGCAATATGATTAGGTGTGGTTCATACGCATCTCGCCCTGCTGCTGACAATATCTCCTGCATTTGTGTAGATAATCGGCTTATAAGAAAAAGCATGCTTTGTTGCTGACAAGGCGTGCTTTTTCTGTAACAGATGTTAGACAACCAAAAAGAAATGTGCAAGCTATAGTGTTTGGGGCATATTTCTTTATGATGCTTGGCAATCATAATAAGGGTTCTCTTTAAGCGTTGTTTGGGAAGTAGTGAGTTAGGGAGTTCTGTGATTATGGTCACGGTGTCTTGGGAAAAAATACATAAACGAAATATACCAAATGTTAGGGGAGGCAGTACCTATGCGTTTTAGGGTCACCGAGAATGTAACCTGGGTAGGAAAAGTGGATTGGGAATTGAAAACGTTCCATGGAGAGGAATATTCCACGCATCGCGGTTCAACCTACAATGCCTATTTGATTCGGGATGAGAAAAATGTTCTGCTTGATACAGTATGGCTGCCTTATGCCCAAGAATTTGTGAAAAACCTCCAACAGGAAATAGCGTTAGATCAGATTGATTACATCATCATGACTCACGGCGAAATTGACCATAGTGGGGGATTGCCCGAATTAATGAAATTAATTCCCAATACTCCGATATATTGTACCGCTAATTCCGTAAAGTCGCTAAAAGGTCAGTTTTTTCAGGACTGGAACTTTCATATAGTCAAAACTGGGGACAAGCTTACTATCGGGTCTAAAGAATTTATTTTTATTGAAACCCCGATGCTGCATTGGCCGGATAGTATGATGTGCTATCTTGCCGGCGACAATATTTTATTTAGTACAGATGCTTTTGGTCAGCATTATGCTTCTGAATATATGTTTAACGACCTTGTTGACCAAGAAGAGCTGTATAATGAGTGCATGAAATATTATGCTAATATTCTTACTCCCTTCAACCGTTTAGTTGACCGTAAAATTCAGGAGGTTGTTGGCTATAATCTGCCGATAAATATGATTTGTCCCAGTCATGGTGTGATCTGGCGGAATAATCCGCTGCAAATTGTTACAAAGTATACCGAATGGGCTAACGATTATCAAGAAAACCAAATTACTATTTTGTACGATACCATGTGGGAAGGCACCCGGAAACTGGCAGAGGCCATTGCTGCTGGAATTAGGGTCGGTGATTCGACGGTAAATATTAAGCTGTATAATACGGCGCGCAGAGATAAGAATGACATCATTACAGAAGTATTTAAATCCAAGGGCATCTTAGTAGGATCACCGACTGTCAACAGAGGTATTCTGTCATCAGTTGCCGGAATCATGGAAGAAATAAGAGGTTTCGCTTTCAAGAATAAAAAGGCGGCCGCCTTTGGTACGTATGGCTGGAGTGGAGAATCGGTTACAATGATTAATGAACTGTTAACCGCGGCCGGTTTTACAGTTGTAAATGAGGGATTCAAAAATTTGTGGAATCCGGATGCCCAAACTACCGAAAACGCTAAACGTTTTGGCAAAGAATTTGCCGAAATCTGGAAGAAATAGTTTTTGCTAATGATGGGAAAGAGGTGGCTGGATGTACTGGCGGCCTCTTTTGTTTGTCTCACGAAGTTAATAACCATACAATTATGGCGCAATAGTTAGGGGATACGGTTGCTATATGGATGGGCTGCTTTGTCTGCCAGCTTGTACCATGTAAGGGTGTATGCTAAAATATTTACAGCCTGCAGGGGTATAATAAAAGAATAAAGAAAAGGCGGTGGTCGGCATGCTTGACCAAAGAAAAGTGCCATTATTGGCAGCTATGAATACCTATGTACGGGATGAAGTAATTCCTTTTCATACACCAGGACACAAAATGGGCAAAGGCATGCATCCGGTTTATGCTGATTTGGTGCCGCAGAAAACCCTGGCTCTTGATTTAGCGCTTATGGCTGAACTGGATGATTTACATGAGCCACATGGACCAATCAAGGCAGCCCAGGATTTGGCAGCCGACCTTTATGGGGCCGATCATAGTTTTTTCGTGATTAATGGCACAACCGGTGGCATCTATGCAATGATTCTTACCATTGCCGGACCTGGGGACAAAATTATTGTACCGCGTAATGCCCACCGGTCTATCATTGGTGGCATTATTTTAAGTGGTGCTATTCCCGTATTTATACAGCCCGAAGTTGACAACGAACTGGGTTTGGCTATGGGGGTCACGCCAGAGGCAGTATCACAGGCATTGGCAGACCATCCTGACGCCAAGGGTGTGCTTATTATTAATCCCACGTATTACGGCGTAGCTACCGATCTGAAAAAAATAATTGATATAGTACATAGTTATGATATTCCGGTTGTAGTTGATGAAGCACATGGGCCGCATCTCAAATTCTCAGATAGGCTGCCGATTCAGGCACTAGACGCTGGTGCAGATATTGTAGCTCAAAGCACGCATAAAATTATTGGGGCTTTAACCCAATGCTCGTTAGTGCACTGTCGTGAAGGCCGGATCCGGGTACCACGCCTTAAGGCCATGCTGCAGTTAGTCCAGTCAACCAGCCCTAATTATATACTGCTTGCTTCTTTGGATGTGGCTAGAATGCAGATGGCTACACAAGGGCACGAACTGATTGAGCGGGCAGTTGATTTAGCGAATTATGCTCGGCGGGAGATAAACAAGATTCCTGGCCTGTATTGTTTTGGTGAAGAAAAACTGGGTAATCCCGGTGTATATAGTATGGATTGGACTAAGGTTACTGTCACTGTCAAGGGGTTAGGATTAAAAGGTGCAGAAGCTGAACGGATTTTGCGCCATCAGTATAAAGTGCAGGTAGAGTTGTCTGATGTGTATAATATTTTGTTTCTCATTACCCTTGGCGATACCGAGCGCGAGGTCGAGGCGCTTATAGCTGCTCTCAGGGACATGGCGGCTACCCACCATGGCACGCGTGATTTTTCGGCGATTAATTCCATTTATAATGCAGCCAAACACCCAGATCCACCGGAACAAGTCATCTCACCGCGAGATGCGCTGTTTGGCAATACTTGTATGGTGCCGTTTCGTGATTCGGCAGGTATGATTTGCGCCGAAATTGTTACATTCTATCCACCAGGAATTCCCTTGCTCTGTCCGGGGGAGAGAATTACCCAGGAGATTATTGATTATTGCCTTGCTCTGCAACAGGCGGGATTACATATCTCCGGACCGGAGGACTATTTACTTCGAACTATTAAAGTGGTAGACTGATGGGAAAAATAAGAAAAATGAAACGCTGATAAAGCAGCAATTTCTATTTGCGGTAAGGCCGCCCGAAGGTGGGCGGCTTTTGCTTTTGTCTACCAAGACGCAAGGTCATTGGGCAAAGGAGCCAATTACTTCTATAACTGTTCGGCTATTTTTTGTAGTATAATGTAATACTGAGCACGTAATGCCGGTGATAGAAACCGGTTTGGATAACTGGTAATGAACTTATTCAACAAAGCTGAAATGACAGGGGCTTAGGTGGTGAGTCCATTTCCCCTGAACAGACCCCGCCGGTAGAGGCTGGAGTTTAGGCTTAGAATGTAAGATAAAAAAAGATACGGGGGACTACATGTGAAAGGCAAATTGATTGTAATTGAGGGTACGGACGGCAGTGGCAAGGCCACTCAGTCTGAAAAGCTGGCTATCCGTCTTATGGCAGAAGGCTTTGCTGTGCGTAAGGTGAATTTTCCTAACTACCAAAGCCCATCGTCAGCATTGGTCAAAATGTATCTGAACGGTGATTTCGGTGACCGGCCGGAGGATGTCAATGCCTATGCAGCCTCAGCCTTTTATGCGGTGGATCGGATTGCGTCCTATAAACAGGATTGGGAAAAGTTCTATTTGAGTGGCGGTATTGTTATTGCCGACCGTTATACTACTTCCAATATGATTCATCAGGCAGCCAAAATCAAAGATAAAACCGAGAAAGAACGTTATCTTGAATGGTTATGGGACTTTGAGTTTGTTAAATGCGGCTTGCCGGTACCGGATAAAGTCTTTTTTTTGGCAATGCCACCAGCTGTTAGTCAGGAACTTATGCGCGGACGCGAAAATAAAGCCGGCAATGGTAAAGACATCCATGAGCAAAATAGTGATTATTTGTCATATTGTTTTACTAATGCCTGTGAAATTGCTGGCAGGTTTGGCTGGCATAAGGTAGATTGCGTAGATAATGGACACATAAAAACGATTGAACAAATTCATGAGGAATTATATCAGTCGCTGGGCACCCTTATTGTCAGAGAGTAGTTGGGCCATTGGATGCGTTGAATTAACCCCTTAGAAGCGTAATGCTTTTAGGGGGTTAATTTACGAAATGACAATTTTTTAAGGACAAATAAAACAAAAATCGCATTAATTTCAATAATATGGAATTTTAGGAAGGATTAAGGAGAAAATTATCGAATGCTAAATATTGTACAATTAACTTTACGCAGAAAGGAGTTACTATTTTGCACATTACTCTTCGCATGAATACAGGCAAGGGACTAACCTTGCCTGTTGATTATAATTATTTCATACAAAGTGCGATTTATCACTCCATTGATCTCCGCTTAGCAGACCGGATGCATGGACAAGGGTATGTTGCTGATGGGCGGGTTTTCCGGTTATTTTGCTTTTCTCGGCTTATGGGGAACTTTACTATGAATAAGAGTAATCGGACGATACACTTTGGTAATGAACTGAAGCTTATTATTGCTTCACCAGTAACAGAGTTCGTTCAGTCATTGGCAGCAGGCTTATTACGGGCGGGATTTTGGCAGCTAGGCGACGCCTGTGTAGAGATTACAGAAATTAGTGCTAAGCAAATAAGCATAAAACAAGACCGTGTTACTGTACATACCTTGTCACCGGTTACTGTTTATTCGACTATGCTGCGGCCGGATGGACGCAAATATACGGTTTACTTTCAACCAGGCGATCCTGACTATAATGAGTTGATTACCGCAAATTTAAGAAAAAAATATAAAGCTTATCATGGCACGGAGGCTTCTGAAGGGTTAGTACGCGTATGTGCAAGAGGCAATTTGAAGATGAATTTACTGCAATATAAGGGTACCGTAATTAAAGGATATTCGGGGGTTATGCAACTCGAAGGGCCCCGAGAACTGCTGCAAATGGCAGTAGATGGAGGGCTTGGTAGTAAAAACGCGCAAGGAATGGGGTGTTTGCTGGTAGGATCAGAGTAGCTGAGAGGGTAGTTTGAAGCTTAAAGCAACAAACGGAGGTGAAATCATGGGATTTTTGAATGCTGTTTATGGGTTAGGTTTATTAGCACAACAAAGAAATGAGGGCTCGATATTAGGCGATATCATTAATTTCTTGCAATTGCCGCATCCGTTGGGAGAAGCTGAAGATCGGCGGGCACGGGTTATCCGTATTTGGCTAAAAGTAGCTGACCCTAATGCAGCAAGTTTAGATATACAGGGGATTAGCAAAATTGATTTGCGGGATTATCCCGGATTTGATAATGAAGACCAGATTAAAGAACGGTATCTTTATCGGAAACCGGTAGGTGCTGCAGCCCAGTGGAGTTTTTCGCCAATTTTTAAGTTGGGCAAAGGGGAAAAAGATAGCAAAAATCTTTTACTAGGGAATGGTTGGACCCAAGATAAAAACAGCCGGTTTTATAAATTACGCAAGGTAGTGTTACAACATTTTGAAGATACCGGCTTTTTTACCGAAGGCAGTACGGCGCGTATTATGGAGGATCTTGTTGCTCGGGTGGAAGAAGTTGCGGCACGCTGGGAAGACAAAAAGCGTTCATACCTGTTGATTTTTGGTATTGATGCTGGTGAAACATTTTTGTTTCCAGGACAGGTTCCTGCGTTTATTGCTTATTTTAAAAATAAATTAACGTCTGACTTAAAAGCCGGAAAGAAAAGATCCAGTAGCATAGTCGAAAAAAAAAGATCCAGTAGTAATCCTGTAACATACCAGTGTGCCGTATGTGGAGAATATTCTGCTAAAGTCGAGACAATGGACAAGGTCTTTAAATTTGCTACTTTTGACAAAAAAAGTTTTTTGCCAGGAGTACGAGATGGAGCGAAAATCAGGGAAAAAACCTTCCCTATATGCGCTGAATGTTACTCATTGCTTTCTGCCGGAAAAACGGAGATGGAAAACAAATTTAAAAATAATTTGAAAACGTTTTCCAAAATTAATCTTTATGTGATACCAGAAGTGTATTCAGAAAATCTTAAGACACTAAAAGGTGTTTCAGAACAAACCAAGCGATTTCTGGAAACTGGGATTAAAGTCGAAACTGAAATATTTGAATACTTAGCTGACCAAGGTGAAGGGCTTATATACCATTTTCTCTTTACTGAACTTAATAATGCGCAAGTAAAAGTGCATTTTTTAGTGGAAGATGTACCCCCGACACGCCTACAACGATTGAGGAAACTCTGGCTCCAAACTTGTAAAACCTATCGCGGTAACGAGGATATGGATGAAGGGGCTATTGGTCTGGATCAAGCCTTCCGGCAAATTGTTGCTGTTATATTATCTTTAGGTGGAAAAAGTGAGCAAGACCGAAAATCCATGCGTGAAAAAGCTCTCTTTATCATTGGTGCATTGCTGAATGATGACCCTGTTGATATATTGGGGTTAAAAAATATTATGGTAGCGCGTTTTTCTGGGTTGTTTACCAATCCGGACTGGCTTAGACCGAGACATAAGGAGGAATTGCCAGGCAGGTTGAAAGTCCGGGGAATGGCGGAAGTTATTGATTTTCTTATACGGGCTAACAGGAGGCGAGGGGAATGAACTTAGGTTGGCTGGATGAATACGCAGACCCTTATATGAAAACTCCAATGGGAAAAGGAGTATTTCTTAGCGGTATTATATTGGGGGTCATTGCTAAGGGACAGGCAGGTAGAGGTGGCGAGATAGATGCGGCACCAATGTTTAAACAGATTATCTTTGGTAAAATGCAACGCAGAGATTTGCTCAGGCATTTAAGCCGAGTACCGGAGTTAATTGCTGCTTACGAAGAATTGAAAAAATCAGGAGCTTATTTACGAAAATTGTCAGGGGTAGCAGGCGAACTGTTGCTAAATGGAAAGGGAGATTTAGGTGTAGATGGCAACTTTGTCTTTTCTGTAGCTTTTTTAAATGCCTGGGAGTATTATTGGAAAATTTTCGATCAAAGTAATACTTCAAGTTTAGTGAGTGAATAAGGAGGTACTGAACATGGCTTTTGAAAAAAGACGGGAATTTTTGTTTGTATATAGTGTAAAAGATGCTAACCCAAATGGGGACCCTTTGAATGCGAATCATCCCCGATATGATGCTGAGACTGGGCAAGTATTGGTTTCAGACGTTCGTATTAAGCGAACCATTCGGGATCAATGGTTACGAGAAGGTTTGGATGTTTTCGTGGATGGAGAAGCGAAGACATTACATTCACGAATTAAAGAGTTAAAAGACAAGTTCAAGGTCAAAACCGGACGGGAAGCATTAACACATTGCATAGATGCGAGAGTCTTTGGAGTTACGTTTGCATTGGATAAAGAATCTTTTTCATGGATTGGACCAGTGCAGTTTAAGTGGGGGCGGACGCTTCACCGTACTAAGGCGGAATTGGTGCAAGGTACGGCGGCTTTTGCTACCAAAGATAACAGCGAACAGCGCTCTTTCCGAAATGAGTATATAGTGCCATTTGCATTACTAGGTGTTTATGGGATTGCCAATCAATATTCTTCTCAAGCTACCGGAGCGACGGAAGAAGATATTAATCAAGTAAGTAAGGGGCTCTGGAATGGGACAACAAATCTAATTACTCGGAGTAAAATTGGACATGTGCCGCGCTTGCTGCTAGAGATTATTTATAAGCCAGGATTTATTGGGGCAGCAGGTTCATTAGATGAACGGTTGGCGTTATTAACACCGGAGGGGGAAAGACTGACAGAGGATCAGCAACTCTCTATTCGCCATCCTAAAGATTATTTACTAGATATTTCACTTGTCAATCTCCGTTTGGAGCAAATAGTGGACAAAATCGAGGAAGTGAGAGTCTGGTTGGATGTTGAACTACAGCTAAAAGGGCTATCAGAACTTAAAGAATTATTAGGTGGTAAATTCTCACTGCAGACGAGGTGAAACCATGGCGATTGCATTTGAAATATCAGGACCAATTGCCATGTTTCGGCGGCCATATACCACGACATCATCGGTATCTTTTCCATTTCCGCCCCCTACCAGTGTAGCGGGGTTAATAGCAGCGATTGCGGGTTATAACAATGGGAGCGCTGCAGAAGGTGATTCAGCTTGCTACTGGGACAAACTTAGTGGTACCCGAATTGCTATATCTATACTAAATACTACTCGTTGGACCTCAGCAACAATCAATTTTTGGAATGTCAAAGAACCACAAAAAAGCCCTCATATTCAGGTAAAACACCAGTTTGTTAGAAATCCTCATTATCGTATTTATGTTCAGGGCGGCTTGGAAGAAGAACTGCGCAAACATCTAGAGACTGGGACTTTCATTTATACTCCTTATCTCGGCGTGGCCTATGCATTAGCAGACATACGTTATAACGGGGATTTTACCTGGGAGGTAGTTAAGGAGCAAGCTATAAGTCTTAACAGTGTGTTGCCACAAGTTCGGGGACAAATGTTTGAAATTGACATTATTAATTCAAAAGGCATATTTCGTGAGAGATTGCCTTTTCGGTTATCTGCTAAAAGATCACTGGAAGAAAGTGTACCTGTTCTCTATTCTGCAACACCGGAGAACCAAATACATTTACTTTCATGGGAGGGATTGGATGTCACGCGTTACCGAGATTCGTTTATTGCTTGGTTCCCTGCTTGGTAATGCAGAGAGCCATCCGGGTAAGCTGCTAATGAATCACCTAGAGGCTGTCGCCAATCTTATGGAAGCCTTGGCAGAACAGGCTGGAATTCATATTGATTCAGAGTTGCTTTGGGCTGTTGGTTTGACTCATGACATTGTTAAAATCCATCCCGACTTTCAGGCTTACTTAAAACATAAAGGACCTGGGATTAATCATGCCAAACCATCGGCTTGGTTTACCTACAGTCTCGTAAAAAATGTAATGGCGGCAGAGGTAGTCTGCCGCCATCATACTCATCTCTATGATGTGACAGAAATATTCTCAGATTGGATATTGAGTAAAGAGAGATTATGCAAAGAACAAAAGCGAATGCAAGAATTAATTCCGTGTTGGCCGTGGAAACTGGAAGAAAAAGACTGCAAAGTTATTAATAAATGTCTTATGGAGCTTCAGAATTTAGATGATATTGAACAATGGCTTACGGTCCGCAGCTTATATTCGTTGCTGATAACAGCTGACCGCATGGAAGCTATTGGAGTAGAGGGGCTTATGCGCAGGGAGGTACCTGCTTTCGTTTGGCCCTCCATGAAATCACCCTCTGAGGTTATGGATCAATGGCGGCAACATATACAGGAATTCTGTTTTCAACAAGCGAGAAAAGTAAAAACACCCGGAGTATATACACTTACATTACCTACCGGAGCTGGCAAAACATTGACTGGTCTGTCTATAGCGCATGAATGGAGCAAACGGCATGGTTTGCATACTATCATTTATGCATTGCCGTTTATCAGTATTGTAGAACAAACAACCCAAGTGGCAAAAACAGTTTTTGGGGAAAAATTTGTACAAGAAGATCACAGTCTTGCATATGATCGGCAAGAACAAGGAGATTTGCCGCAACCGAGCGGGGAATTGGTTTGGCGCAAAATGTCGTCTCTGTTCCGTTATTGGAGGGAACCAGTTATACTGACTACCCTAGTCCAACTTTGGGATGCGCTGTTTAACTCTCGTGCCAACCATACGATGAATTTTCACCGGTTGCATAATGCTGTTGTTATTTTGGATGAACCACAAACCATTCCGCCGCAGTATTGGGAACATTTTGGTAAAGTACTAGGATATCTCAGCAAAAAATGGAATGTGTATTTCTTGCTTATGACTGCTACGCAGCCGCATATCCCCGCGCAAGAAGAGCTTGCTCCGCCTGGTTTGGCCTTTCCGTATGTACGGCATCGATATAAAATACTACATGGAAAATATCAGCTAGACATGCTACCTAATTTGCTCAGCGATAATGTGCCTTTGCGGCAAAAATCTGGTATGATCGTTGTAAATCGAAAGAAAGTAGCGCTCGACGTATATCGAATTTTAAGTGAGCTGGATGTCAAAGCAAATATATTCTTTTTAAGTGGCTGGGTTACACCCTGGCGAAGGCAGCAGACACTTAATGAATTAAAAACTATGGGTAACCAAAGACATTATCTGGTTGCCACACAAGTAGTAGAGGCCGGAGTGGATTTAGATTTTGGCTGGGTATTTAGGGATTTTGGTCCTCTGGACAGTATTATTCAGGCCGCAGGACGCTGCAACAGGCATTTATCCCATTCCCAACCCGGCATGGTAGTTGTGGCAGAATTGGTGGGAGACAGTGGACAGCCCTTTTGGAAAAAGGTATATCATGATGTACTTATTGATAGTGCGAAATCAGTACTAAGTAAATATCCCGAATTTGATGAGCGGGATGTACCAGTCATTATTGATCAGTATTACCGGTGTGCGAAAGAAGTAACTCCTGAACCGATTTTTACAAATTTGGCTCAGGGAAAATGGAATAGTATTCCTAAGCTAATTGAAGACTCGTTCCGGGACACGGTTACCATTTTTGTTGAAGAAAATGATATGGTTTGGTCAATAATAGACAGGCTTCAAACAACAGAATGGACTTTGGAAAGCCGCGACGAGCAAAAAAGACTTATGCAGCAGCTTCAGCAGTTTGCCATTGAAATTCCGGAAAAATGGATAAATGCCTGTGAATGGAAGACTTCTAGCTTTTATAGTGAAGATGGTGAGAAGGTATTTAGAGAAATATTTGGTGGTAAAGCTTATTTTTTAAGTAAAGCAGCCATTAAAGAAGACGGCTTGTATCATCCCCGGCTAGGTTTTATTCCGCCGGAAGAAGGTGGAGTAGACTTTAGTGAAATTGCATGGTAACAAGAAATAGGCTGTAAAGGAAGCTCCTGTTTATACTAATCTGTATATTTGCATAAATATCCTGCCGGTGTGCTCAGAGGGGTATTTGACTCCATAGTGGTGTTTATACAACAGGTTTCATTCATGTTGTTTAAAGGTGGTAGACCTGATGGATGATATTCGGGTTAATGGAACTTTGATTTGGTATTACTACATATGCCCGCGAGAAGTCTGGTTAATGGGCCATAATATTACTCCGGATCAGGAAAATGATAATGTAGTTATTGGACGCTATATTAGCGAGACATCCTACCAGCGCGAGAAAAAAGAAATTGCGGTTGGCGGCAGTAAGATTGACCTTATCTATATGGATGATGGGCAAATGGTTATTGGTGAGGTCAAGAAAAGTTCTAAATACCTTCAGAGTGCGAAAATGCAGTTGGCCTTTTATTTATCTGAACTGAAAGAGCGTGGAATTAATGCAAGGGGTGAACTACGCTTTCCTAAAGAAAAGGTGCGAGAAGATGTTATTCTTGATGAAAAGCTAGAAAGTGAACTGGAAAGAGCTAAGCGTGATATTCTGCGCATTTTACACTTAAATACGCCACAATCTCCCAAGAAAATTGCTTTTTGTAAAAAATGTGCTTATGTTGAATATTGCTGGTGCTAACGAAGACTGTGAAACAAGCGGAGGAAAGAAAGTTGTGAAAAAAACATTATACTTTTTTTCTGATGGCGAATTGAAACGTAAAGACAATACCATTTTTTTTGAAAGCGCTAGTGGAAGACGGTTTTTACCTGTTGAGGATGTTGGCGACATTATGATTTTTGGTGAGGTTAATTTTAATAAAAAGCTTCTCGAGTTTTTATCTCAAAAAGAAATAATTTTACATTACTTTAATCATTATGGTTATTACATGGGGAGTTTTTATCCAAGGGAGCATCTAAACTCTGGATATGCTATCCTTAAACAAGCCGAATTTTATTTGGATGAAAATAAAAGATTAGAGATTGCTAAACAGTTCGTTATTGGAGCCGCGAAAAATATTCGACAAGTATTAAAATATTATTTGAATCGGGGCAAGGAGGTCGAGCAGCCCCTTCAGACGATAGAAGCATTGTATTCAGAAATAATAAATACTTTGACAATACCTGCATTAATGGCTATGGAAGGCAATATCCGTGAACAGTATTATAAAGCATTTGATTGGATTATTGGTGATGATGACTTTTGTTTTGAAGAACGGACGCGTCGCCCGCCGAAAAATTATTTGAATACATTGATCAGCTTTGGTAACTCGCTAATATACTCCTTGTGCCTAAGTGAAATTTATAAAACCCATTTAGATCCACGTATTGGTTACCTACATTCCACTAATTTTCGGCGGTTTTCACTTAACCTGGATATAGCAGAAATTTTTAAGCCGATAATTGTAGACCGAACTATTTTTACTTGTATAGGTCGGAAAATGATTACTAAGAATGATTTCGAAAAAGGTTCAGAAGGAATTATGCTCAAGGAAAAAGGGAAAAAATGTTTCATTGAAGAGCTTGAAAATAAGCTTAAAACGACAATTACCCATCGTGACATTGGTCGGCCTGTTTCTTATCGGCGCTTAATTCGTCTGGAAGTTTATAAACTTGAAAAACATTTAATGGGTGAGAAAAGTTATGAACCTTTTGTAGCCAACTGGTAATTGGAGATGCAATTGCATCATAACCCGGGAGGAAGATATGTATATCATTCTTGTCTATGATGTTAATGAAAAACGGGTGGGAAAGGTATTGAAAAAGTGTCGTCAATATTTAAATTGGGTTCAAAATTCCGTCCTAGAAGGGGAAATTTCAGAAGCCAACTATAAAAAGCTAACAATGGAACTTGGAAGAATTATCGATAGAGAAACAGATTCGATTATTATATACAATTTGCGTACAACAAAATATTCTACTCGTGAAATTATAGGACAAGAGCGTATAAGTACCAGTAATATTATTTAATGAGACGAATTGTAAAATTAAGTGCGACAGATAAAAAAGAATGACTCATGACTGATTCGTGTATAAAATGAAGTCACCACAACACCATTTTTACACAGGAGAATCAATCATGAGCTATACCCATCTTACCACATTTGAACGAGGCAAGCTAGAACTAAAGTTTTGGACACTGGGAGTTAGATACAGTCGTTTCCAGCCGTGGTAAAAGCAA
>NZ_JBYKYF010000388.1:0-2462 GCF_057736855.1 Sporomusa sp. | reverse complement strand
GCAATCGGCTGTTAACCGATCGGTCGTAGGTTCGAGTCCTACTCGAGGAGCCATATTACTATCCAGTGACGATAGCTATGGGGTTCCACCTGTTCCCATACCGAACACAGTAGTTAAGCCCATATACGCCGAAGGTACTTGGCTGGAGACAGCCTGGGAGAATAGGGAGTTGCTGGTTAGTGAAAAAGCACTCATTTGTATGAGTGCTTTTTCTTTAGCCTGATAAAAAGTAGTTATATTAATAAATGCCTTTTGCCACGATGTACCTAGATGACGCTAGTAACGATTGCACTATAGATGGATAGCCAACAGCTTGGATTTGTGCCACGTTTTTTCTCATGTATATAATACCTTCTTTAATTACACCTTATAAAAACAAATGTAATATTGATATGTACAAATCTTGTTTATGAGGACCAAAATAGAGGAAAATCTTTTTTATATAAAAACTTCTTGACAGTGATTTATATCCTATGGTAGTATAACTCATGAACTTAATATCGTATTTTTCATCAAGAGTTGGCTGAGGGACTGGCCCAATGAAGCCGCGGCAACCATCGCATGTAAGCGAACGGTGCCAATTCCTGCAACCCGTTAGGGCTTGGCAGATGAAAAGCATAGTAAGTATATTATGCCTCTTCCTCTGCGAAGAGGCTTTTTCTTTTTAACGAAGGAGGAAAACGTACACCATGATTCAGCTAATTGGACTGCAAAAAGTATATCAGGGAGATTCTGGACCCGTATTGGCTCTTGATAATGTATCACTTACTATTAAGCAAGGTGAGATTTTTGGTATTATTGGCAAAAGCGGCGCAGGCAAAAGTACGCTGATTCGCTGCATCAATCTTTTAGAACGCCCTACTTCCGGGCAGGTGCTTGTAGACGGACAGGATATGATGGCACTGTCTGAGGCTCAGCTTCGGGAAGCGCGTAAACGTATTGGTATGATATTTCAACACTTTAACTTGCTTTCCTCACGTACAGTTATTGAAAATGTAGCTTTTCCGTTAGAACTTGCCGGTGTTAGTCGGGCAGAACGAGAAAAGAGGGTTTTACCGTTACTTGATTTGGTTGGCCTTAGTGACAAGAAGGACGTATATCCTGCGCAGCTTAGTGGCGGGCAAAAGCAACGGGTGGGTATTGCCAGGGCATTGGCAAGTCAGCCTAAAGTGCTTTTATGCGACGAAGCAACCTCAGCTTTAGATCCACAAACTACGGAATCCATTCTGGCACTGCTTAAAGACATTAACAAAAAGCTGGGATTGACCATTGTCCTGATTACTCATGAAATGCATGTTATCAAGGCCATCTGTGATCGAGTAGCTGTTATCGAAGGTGGCAAGCTTGTTGAAACAGGTAGGGTTTTTGATGTGTTTACTAAACCTCAATCGGCAACTGCCTCTGAGTTTGTGAAAGCAGTCGTCAATAATAAGCTTCCTGATGCGCTACTTAAAGTGCTTTCAGACAAGCCGATCGCAGGTGGTAATGTAGTAGTAAGACTCTCATTTTTTGGAGCCGCTACCAATGAGCCAGTTATAGCCGGCCTCATTAGACGATTTGCGGTAGATGCCAATATTATTTCAGGCAATGTAGATCATCTGCAGGATATACCTTATGGAACATTGCTTCTTGAGTTGTCTGGCAAGCAAGAAGACATTCAAAATGCATTAAATTATTTGCAAGCTCGAGATTTAGGAACAGAGGTGATTGGTTATGTCGCAAGACATGCTTATGCTGTTGGTTGAGGCATTAGGTGAAACTTTATATATGGTTGCAGTTTCTTCATTGGTTTCCGCTCTTCTGGGAATACCACTTGGTGTAATTCTGGTTATAACCAGTAAAGGACATATCAAAGAACAGCCTGTTTTTAATCAGACGTTAGGAGCTATTGTCAATGCTACTAGGTCAACTCCTTTTATTATTTTGATGGTTGCGATTATTCCGCTTACCCGGATGATTGTCGGCACATCTATTGGTACTAATGCCGCTATTGTTCCACTGACTATTTCTGCGATTCCATTTGTCGCCCGTATTGTCGAATCAGCACTCAAAGAAGTTGATGCAGGACTTGTTGAAGCGGCACAATCCATGGGAGCAACTACCTGCCAGATTATTCTAAAGGTACTTATTCCGGAAGCTATGCCATCGATTGTATTAGGTTTAACACTGACAGTCATTAGTCTTATTGGTTACTCGGCTATGGCAGGGGCTATCGGTGGTGGCGGTTTGGGTGACCTGGCTATTCGTTATGGCTATCAGCGGTTTATGGCTGATGTTATGTTGGCAACAGTTGTTATTCTGATTGCTTTGGTGCAGATTGTACAGTCAAGTGGCGATTATTTTGCCCGAAAGCTGAATAAAAGGTAATGAATGCAAAGTTTTATCTGAAGTAGCATGGTAGAAAAGAGGAGGTAATCAGCGTGGAAAATATTATTCAAAATATGCGCAAAGGCACTTATGCC
>NZ_JBYKYF010000387.1:0-2463 GCF_057736855.1 Sporomusa sp. | reverse complement strand
GTAAGCGTCAAAATACCCCCACATAGTTTCAACACTCAAGACCTGAGATAATGTTTCCGAGGGGGTATCCAATAATGGAAACAACAAAGAAGCAAGCGCGCAGAAATTATTCAGCTGCAGAGAAAAAAGAGCTACTGGAATCCTATAAAACTAGCGGTTTATCTTGTAAGCAGTGGTGCATGGAAAATGGTATTGGATTAAGTACCTTGCATCGATGGCTACAACAGGAACAGAAAAAGGAAAACTTGTATCCGGTTCAAACATGGGTTCCTGTAGTAGCCATCACAGAGGAAAAATCAGATATACTCAAGTTGCAGGTTGGTCAAATTACCATCCCGGTCACCATTAATACGGATATGCGACTCTTAGCTACTGTGCTCAAGGTAATGAAGGACCTATGCTAAAACAATCAGATTCTATACCAGTATTTCTTGCTTGTGGTGATACCGATATGCGCAAATCCATTAATGGTCTTAGCGCCATTATACAAAATAGCTTTGAATTGGATCCTTTCGATAAAGCGCTATTTGTCTTTTGCAACCGACAACGCAATCGATTAAAAATCTTAACCTGGGAAGATAATGGTTTTTGGCTGCATTTTAAGCGGTTAGAACGCGGTCATTTCAAATGGCCGACAGCTGGGGAAAGTCGCACAATGGCTCTAAGTGTAGATGAACTCTGGAACTTGATTCAAGGTCCTGGAATTGAACAGAAATTACGCCGTACTGAAGTTCGTAAAAGCCGCTAAATCCTTCTGGTTTAGTGGCTTTTCCTCTCGTTTTCCGGTATAATATTTATGTAAAAAATCGACCGGAAACGAGGGCTTTTAATGCAGACACAGGAACAATTGGAGAAAGAAATATTAGTATTAAAAGCTCGTATCCAAGAACTTGAAGCTCTCAACAATTGGTATGTCCAACAATTGAAGCTCAGTCGCCAAAAACTATTCGGACAGTCCTCCGAACGCAGCCAATATGAGGGGATGGAACAGCTCAACCTATTTAATGAAGCGGAAGCTGATCGGCAACTGTTTGCCCAAGAGCCGGATCCCGAAACAATACATCCTCCACGCAAAAAAGGTAAACGCGGTGATGCCACAAAACAACTTCCCGTGGAAGTCATCGAATATAAACTGTCGGAAGAAGAGTCAGCGTGTCCTCAATGCGGTGAAAATCTACACGTAATGAGCAAAGAAATACGTAAAGAACTAACCATTATTCCCGCTAAGGTCAAAGTCATTGAACATGTCAGCTATGTTTATAGCTGCCGCAACTGTGAGAAACATGACATTGAAACGCCGGTTATTACTGCACCAGCACCAAAGGCGCTACTGCCGAAAAGCATGGTATCGGCTGAACTTCTAGCCTATATTATGAATCAAAAATTCGTCAATGCTCTGCCGCTTTACCGCCAAGAACAGGAGTTCAAGCGGCTCAATGTCACACTATCCAGACAAAATCTATCCAATTGGGTTATCAAAGGTGCGGAGCTGTTATCCCCAATCCTAGAAGTTCTCAAACAGGATTTATTAAGCCGCGAAGTGTTGCACGCGGACGAGACCACACTTGAAGTCTTGTGTGAACCTGGCAGACCGGCACATACACAATCCTATATGTGGGTATATCGTACATCGGGTGATACCCAAAAACCGATTGTATTGTATGACTATCAGGAAGGCCGCAGTGGACGATTTGCGAAACAATATTTATCGGGATATACGGGATATCTTCAAACCGATGGCTGGAGCGGTTATCAGCAACTTGAGGAACAAGGAATTACCTTGTGTGGCTGCTGGGCACATGCCCGGAGAAAATTTAACGAAGCCCTGCTTGGTACAGGCTCCGCCAGGCCAGATATCCCTGAAGCCATAGGCCTTTCTTATTGCAATCAACTGTTTGCCATTGAAAAAAGGGCAGAACAAATGACTTCGGAAGCTAGGCATGAACTCAGGCAAAAAGAGAGCAAACCGATTGTCGAAGCGTTTTATCAATGGGTAGAAGCTTGCTGGGATAATACCTTGCCGCAAAGTTTATTGGGCAAGGCGCTTAAGTATGCCCAAAATCAGCAGAAGTATTTGCTGGCATTTTTATCCGATGGCCGTATTGAACTATCGAATAACCGAGCGGAACGCTCTATCAAGCCTTTTGTCATTGGCCGCAAAAACTGGTTGTTCTGCAATACCCCTGGAGGAGCAAAATCCTCTGCCGTGATATACAGCCTGATTCAAACAGCCGTGGAGAATGGTCTCAATCCGCAAGCCTATTTGGAATATGTCTTTAAGCAGATTCAGCAGCGAACTGATATCGGTGTTAGAAAACTACTCCCCTGGGCTGAAGGAATTCCCGAAAGTTGCAAACTGTCGGTTAAAAATTCATAGTTATACCTGTGCTGATCACCTGGTGTTTTACTTTAGCGTACATCAGGTGGTTTTTTATTTCCATGTGGTGTTGATTTGACGCTTAC
>NZ_JBYKYF010000386.1:0-2470 GCF_057736855.1 Sporomusa sp. | reverse complement strand
TTCGCCGCTATGCTACGAGATCAGAAGAAACTCGCCATTTAATCTGTCCGCGTAGGCCAATATGGTTCAGAGTGTCTGTACTCCACATAACTTTTACATTTATACTATGTGTTTAACGAGTTGTCGGTGCTACTTGGCATAATGATATAAAGGATGTTCAAGTCAAGAATAGAAATCCATGTGGTAGGAGCAAAAGACTCGGAAATAACAAGGAACAATAAAATATAGAAAAAGACAGAGCCCCCATTCATAGGACAAATACATGAATGGGGGCATTATTTTTACCTTAATGCTTTTTTATGATCTAATCTACCTCATAACTCATATGTATATTAATTTTTAACTGCTAATGGTTTCATTTTTACATAACAATTCATAGTATGAATCATAGAAATTGCTTTCTGGCTATTAAGGGGAGGAAGATATGGAAAATATAGACATTTCCAATACAGCCATACCTGATCATAAAACTAGTAGAAAAAAACGCAGCTGCCGCCGTTGCAGCCACAAACATAAATGTAAGAAGTTGCAGGAACAAAATAATCAACACCATCAGCCAATCCACTATTATTATCCTATTAAACCCACATGCAAGTGTTCACCATCTACCTTGCCAAAAGAAGAAAAAAGTAAAAAGTGTGATGAGATTTCCGGACCATTTGGGAAGTTTGGCATTTTTGGACCATTTGGGCTATTTGGGCCATTTGGGCCGTTTGCGTGTTGCTGGCAACATAACGGTGTAAGCCCATGTAATCCATCCGGAGGAACAACGCAATTGCGAGGGTTACAATTACAGTTGCAGAATCTGAGTACAAACACTATTGCGCCAGGAGCACCGGTTATTTTTGATACTATTATTACTGAGCAAACAGCCGCAATCACCTATAGTAGCAGTTCAGGCACTGTAACTATTCGTGAAGCAGGAGTTTACTTTATTGACTGGTGGGTAGCAACAGACGGTATTCAGGGGGGAACCGATCTATTTCCTACGTTTGCTATTATTACGTCTGCTGCTAACAATGTTAGAGCCTCCAGTCCTCTAGTAACCGGACAAGTAAATGGAAACGCACTAATCCCAATTACTATAAGTGGGGGAGTTCCTGTTACTTTGCAATTGGTTAATGCAACAAATGCAATAATAGCATTTTGTATATACACACCAATAAAGGCCAATTTAGCAATTCTTAGAGTAATGTAACTTATTTGCATAGTAATGACATCATTCTTTTATGGAGGTATATAAGTGTGGACAGTGTAGGTATTCACCTTGAACGACAGTTAGCTGGCACAGTTAATCCGAATAGCAATGTAATATTTGATAGAGAACTGAGTTCTTTTGGTCCTATAAATTATAATGCCACTACAGGGGTAATCACAATCAATAAGGCTGGAAGATATTATATTAGTTGGCAGGTTGCAACTCACTCAACACTTAACCCCAGTGGGATTACATTTTCCATAGTGACTTCACAAGGCGATGAAATTGCAGGCAGTTTGCCTATAAAAACAGGTGATGTAGTAGGTTTTGCTCTTATACAGGTTGATAACGAACCTATAACTATTAGTTTGGTGAATCAGACACCTGACATAGTGACTTATTCGCCTCTTGTAACAATTAAAGCAACCTTAGTTTTATGCGAAATGTATGAAACAACAGAGGAATCTGGAATTACTGGACCTACTGGGGCTACAGGAGCAACAGGTGCAACTGGAGAAACGGGTCCAACAGGAGATACCGGACCGACAGGAGACACCGGACCGACAGGCGATACCGGATCAACAGGAGCTACTGGAGCAACAGGAGAAACAGGCCCGACAGGAGAAACGGGCCCAACAGGAGAAACAGGCCCGACAGGAGAAACAGGCCCAACAGGCGAAACAGGACCGACAGGAGATACCGGACCGACAGGAGACACAGGACCGACAGGAGACACCGGACCGACAGGAGATACCGGACCGACAGGAGACACAGGACCGACAGGAGACACAGGACCGACAGGCGATACGGGACCGACAGGAGATACGGGACCGACTGGAGATACCGGCCCGACAGGAGATACCGGGCCAACAGGCGAAACAGGACCGACAGGAGATACCGGACCGACAGGAGACACCGGACCGACAGGAGACACCGGGCCAACTGGGGATACGGGACCGACTGGAGACACTGGACCAACGGGTGACACAGGCCCAACAGGCGAAACAGGACCGACAGGAGAAACGGGCCCAACAGGCGATACTGGACCGACAGGAGATACGGGACCGACAGGAGATACCGGACCTACTGGAGATACAGGACCAACCGGCGATACCGGACCGACAGGAGACACCGGACCGACAGGAGATACAGGACCGACAGGAGATACGGGACCGACAGGAGATACAGGACCGACAGGCGATACCGGACCGACAGGCGATACCGGACCGACAGGAGACACCGGACCGACAGGAGATACCGGACCGACAGGAG
>NZ_JBYKYF010000385.1:0-2477 GCF_057736855.1 Sporomusa sp. | reverse complement strand
TTCAATAAAGATTTTTTAGGCATGTTGTTAGATCCTTATCGTTAGCCCTGGCACGCTGATACTAATAACACGCCTGTAATTCTTTGTTCCCTTCTAGTTAGGAGTGTGATGTAATGCACATTCATTGGTTTCCTGGCCATATGGCCAAAGCTCAGCGGATGATTACTAAACAACTCAGTCTGATTGATGTCGTTGTCGAACTTCTTGATGCGCGGATTCCCATAAGTAGTGCTAATCCTATGATTGCTGAAATTGTCGGCGATAAACCTAGAGTTGTAGCGCTTAACAAGGCTGACTTAGCCGAAACAGCACGAACAACAGAATGGATTCAGTATTTTCGCACCCAGGGATTAACAACCGTTACTATCGATGCTGCCAGTGGTAGAGGCATGAAGGAACTGGTTAACAAAGTAGAACAAGAGGCTAGTGAAAAAATTGCCAAACTGACTGCCAAAGGCATAAAAGGGCGGCCAATAAGAGCCATGATTTTAGGTATCCCTAATGTTGGTAAATCTTCACTTATCAATAGACTGTTAGGTACGGCAACCGCTAAGACAGGTGACAGGCCTGGCGTAACCCGCGGCCAGCAATGGCTAAAAGTCGGCAAAAATCTTGAACTCTTAGATACTCCCGGTGTTTTATGGCCGAAAATGGATGACCAGGAGGTTGCTTTTAAGCTGGCTGTTACTGGTGCGATTAAAGATGATATCTATGATATGGAAAAAGTCATCATGAGGCTTCTGGAAATACTGCGAGATAACTATAGTGATCGCTTGCGAGAACGCTATAAATTAACACAAGAAGTATTGCCGGAGGATGCTCATGAGTTATTATCCCTTATTGGTACCAAAAGGGGTTGTCTGCGTAGTGGCGGCGTAGTCGATGAAGAAAAGGTCAGACGAATTATACTTACTGACTTCCGTTCAGGCAAGCTTGGAAAGTTTACCCTTGATAATCCTAATCAGCCAAGCTGCTAATTAGAATTATTGTATCTTGGGCTTAAGCAAGCAGAGTATTGGCCACTCGTACATATGTAGCTCTTCCATTTGTTAGATATAAACTTATTTTAGGACGAAAAAGAACGGCTAAATGATTTTGGCCGTTCTTTTGATGCTCGTTCTTAAAATAGCCAAATGGGAAAAACGTGTAGAAACCAGGCTTGGGTAAAATAGGTGGACTACATTCTAAATGACATGTAAGTTTTTATCTTGATGAGAGAAGTGGATTAAACTTGATTACGCCATACTGACAAGGAGGCAATTGATATTGCCATAAGGCGAGTTCAAGAGCATCGGCAAGTTCCTCATGCTGCAATTGGTTCAGAAGGATAGCAAAAAGTTTACGAAGATTATTAAAATGAATCAGCATACTATGATATTATATGGGCGTAACGATGATTCGTACTGATAGTTTAGTTATGATGTACGAAAGGAGAAGGTTAGTGATTATATTCAAATCAGACAAAGAGATTCAAATTATGAGAGAAGCTGGCAGAATTGTGGCTCAATGTCATGAAGTTCTAAAGGAGTATATTCAACCGGGAATTACTACTAAAGAACTGGATCAAATTGCCGAAACATTTATTTTACAAGCAGGGGCAATCCCCAGCTTCAAAGGCCACCATGGATATCCTGCGTGTATTTGTACATCCATCAATGATGTTATTTGTCATGGAATACCTGATGAGACGAAATTAAAATCCGGCGATGTTATTACCATTGATATTGGCGTTAAGTTAAATGGGTATCATGGCGATTCCGGGTGGACGTATGCTGTAGGTCGAGTAAGTCCTGATATTGAGCAATTAATGAAGGTAACAAAAGAGTGTTTAGAATTAGGAATTCAACAGGCCCGACCAGGAAAACGAATTGGCGATATTGGCGCTGCTATTCAAAGTTATGCAGAAAGCTATCAATATGGAGTGGTTCGTGAATTTTGTGGTCATGGTATTGGGAGAAATTTGTGGGAAGAACCTGAAATTCCCCACTATGGACGAGCTGGCAAAGGCCCTTTGATTAAGCCAGGGATGGTACTGGCTATTGAACCCATGATTACGAACGGCGGGTGGAGGGCGCGAATTGACAATGATGGCTGGACTGCGCGGACTGTTGACCATTCTATTTGTATTCAATATGAGCACACAATTGCTGTATTGGAGGATGAGACTATTATTTTGACACAATTATAAACTATTTTCTTGATCCATACAGACTATCTTTCAACAAGTAATATGTACCCCATAAGGATAAAGCCCATGACTATAATTAAATCCATAGGTTTAAAGGAATAAGGCTTTCTTTTGCGTTCAGCCTTGATTCGCTCGCGGGCTTTGAAACGTTCAAGCTCTTCCTCATAGATTCTTTGTTTCTCTTTGCGGGTAAGTGGCATAGGTTTCACCTCTGCAAATGTTTAACTTTCTTGGCAGCCAAACTTACAGTATCTTCGCACCCTAGTTGCCACGTTAATCGCGGCATTTT